>JABDAP010000042.1 GCA_013289065.1 Bacteroidota bacterium
TCATACCGCCTGCATACGAAGCCATCATCAATTGATCATCGCATGCATCGTCCCATGTATTTTTTTCGACAAAAACTTTTTGACAAAGTTGCAATGCCTTCTCGCCATAACTTTTGCTGAACTCATTTAAAAAAGTTCCTTCTAAACTTTCAATGCAATGGATATAACAATCCATGCCGGTATAAAACCGTTGATTCACCGGCGCGCCCTTTGTTAATTCAGGATCGAGTATGATCTGGTCAAATGGTGTAAAATCACTGTTCATTCCCAACTTACGTGTTGGCCCTGTTAATACAGTTGTGCGGCTTACTTCTGCGCCAGTGCCGCTTAATGTTGGAATACCTGCTTTATATACACCGGGAAGTTTTACAAGATCCCAGCCCTGGTAATCTGCAGAAGAACCGGGATTGGTCATCATTAAAGAAACCGCTTTGGCAAGATCCATTGCAGAGCCGCCGCCAATTCCAATTACACCGCTGATGGCACCAAACTCATCCCTTAATTCTTTTGCCAGCGCATCAACCTGTGTGGTTTTGGGTTCGTAGGTAACATCAACAAAAATAATTTTGTCTTTACCGCGAACAGGGATGCGGTTGATGAATGGCTTGTTCTCAAAAAAATGATCCAGTAAAAAGATCATTGGCGCATCTCCTTTTCTTTGTGGTGCAAGGATCTCATCCAGCTGGTTAAAACTGCCGCGGCCATACACTACATAACTTACCATCTTAAAATTGCGAAAACTCATACACTTGTTTTTACTGTGGCAAAGTTAATTGAGAAAAGAGATATTTGGCTGCGCTTTTCGTGAGGCGTGAGTAAAATAAATCATTCACGCCTCACGCCTCACGAAAAAGATCAGGCACTCAATTTTTTCTCCAGCTCCTCCAACGAAACACCTTTTGTTTCAGGAACACTTGTAAAAACCCAGATCAACTGCAACACCATCATACTCGCAAAGAATGCAAAGATGGGCCAGGGATTATCTTTAAAAATGCCATGATCTTTATCTAAAAAAACCGGTGTGATCAAAGTGATCAACGCCGCAAAGATCCAATGGATGCTGGCCCCGAATGATTGTCCGGCACTGCGTATCTTATTTGGAAAGATCTCTGAAAGAAAAACCCAGATCACGGCGCCCTGCCCCACTGCGTGTGCTGCAATAAACAACAATAAAAAACTCATTAAGAAAACAGGCCCAGCATGAGAAAAGAAAGCGAATGATACCATTGATAAGCTGAGAATATAACCGAGAGAACCAATAACCAGCAATGTTCTTCTTCCCAGGCGGTCGATCAGGTACAATCCAACAAAAGTGAAGATGAGATTGATACCACCAATGGCAATTGAATTGAACAAAGATTCTTTAGCTGCCAGCCCCGCTTTTTCTAAAATTTCCGGTGCATAATAAAGGATAAAATTAATACCGGACAACTGGTTAAAAAATGCAATCACAAATGCGAGGTAAATAATTTTTTTATGTTTGGCGCTGAAAAAGTTTACTGTTTTACCAACACTGCTTTCATGTGCATTGCTTTGAATGATAGCGGCTGTTTCCGCATCAACATCCACAACCCCGATCTGTAACATTATTTTTTTTGCCGCAACGAGATCATTTTTTTTCGTGATCAGCCAGCGCGGGCTTTCAGAAATTCCCCAAACCAAAATTGTATAAATTAATGCGGGAACAGCAAGTACGCCAAGCATCCATCGCCAATCGTCCGGGCCACCGACACCCTGTAAAAAATAATTAGATAAAAACGCAACTAGTATCCCGAACACAATATTGAATTGATATAAAGCGCCGAGCCTTCCTCTTGTTACCGGTGTAGAAATTTCTGAAATATAAATGGGTGCCACAACAGATGAAACACCGATGCCGATACCGCCAATAAAACGAAAGAAAGAAAACATATAAGGGTTTGTTGCGAATGCAGAACCGAATGCAGAAATAGCAAACAATATCCCAACCCATAATAACACGGTTTTTCTTCCGTACTTTTCTGTAGGTATTCCGCCAAACATGGCGCCCAGCACGGTTCCCCAGAGAGCCATCGACATAATAAAAAATCCATGAAACAGTGGAGAAGTGTGCCAGAGATCTTTAATAGGTTGATTGGCGCCGGAAATAACCACTGTATCAAATCCAAAAATAAAACCGGCCAGTGCAACAACTATTGACCAACGGAGAAGTTTACTCTTGTTCATATGCAATCGTTTTGGATTAGTAAGATAGTCAATGCGGCTTAATACCTGCCCATGTTTACCGGAATAAAACGTATTCCATAAGATTGTATATTGAACTGTCAATCGAAAGCCACTATTTTGTCAGCATTCACCTATTTTACAAAACAAACCGAAGCCGAAGGGCTTACTGCTTCACAACTGCTGATGCTTGCCGCATTATCGATGGAAGACCTTTCCTGGGATCATTATATGAAGGATGGCATTCACCTGTATGCACGATGCCATATGGGCCTTTTTTCCTGGGGCGAATCTGTTTCCGTAACCGTAACAGAAGAAGGCGCTCTGATAATTTGCAAACAGCCTGCCTGGAAACTCATCAAGAAAGAGCGCGGAAAAAAGAATATCGACGACCTGGTTGAATACATGAACCATAACCGCCAGATCTATTCACCCGAAATGCTTGAAGAAGAATTTGATAACCGGATGGCCCGGCGTTCAGATTCACTGAATGCAACAGAAAGGATCGTGATGAGCCGGGATATACCAGTTGCAACACTTGTGCTGATAGCGATCAATGCCATTTGTTTTTTGATATTCAGTTTTTCCACCGCCAGTTTCTGGGATCCGCGTGTAATGGATATTTTTCATTGGGGCGGCAATATACGGCTGCATACACTTGGTGGAGATGGATGGCGTTTATTAACAAGCTGTTTTCTCCATTGGGGATTCGCGCACCTTGCCTGCAACATGTTTGCGTTGTTTTTTATCGGCCGCTATCTCGAGCCGGTGTTAAAACCGTTTCTGTTTACAACCGGCTACCTGTGTACGGGTATTATGAGTTCTGTTGCCAGTATTTTTGTTGCGGGCAACCGTTTAAGCGTTGGTGCATCCGGAGCCATCTTCGGGCTTTTCGGGATCTTTATTGCTCTGCTCACAACACGCCTGCTTACAGGAGAGATCAAACGCGTATTGTTCCAGGGTATTATGTTTTTTACCGCATACAGCCTTTTCGATGGTATGGGTGAAGGCGTTGATAATGCAGCACATGTTGGCGGATTGATCAGCGGTTTTATATTCGGTTACCTTATCTATGCAGGCTTTGATTCGGTAAAAGGAAAAGCGGTCTCCGGTACGGCCATGCTGGCAGTCACCCTGATCGTTTCGCTTGCCTATCTTTCTTTTTTTCATAATGATTCCGTGCGGTATGAGATCATGCTCAAAAGAATGGCGAGGCTCGAAAATGATGCACTGGTGCCACGCACTGATATGAAAACAAAACCCGTACAGGATCAGTTGAATGGCCTGGTGCATGTAAGCCGGCCAGCCTGGCGCGAATTCAAAAAAATTTCAGACAGCACCATCGGGTTCCGTTTCGGGAGAAATAAAATATACCAAATGCAAAGTGGCCTGCTATCAAGATATGCCGCGCTGCGGATAGCAGAGAATGAGATCTGGATCCAATCATTAAGAAACGGAACAGGAATGCAGGATCAGAAAGACAGTATACGGCTACTCGTATATGAAAAGAGCGACTCGCTTACCGCATTACCAGCAATGGCGAAAAGAATGGAGAATTAATTACTGAATAAACGCAGCAGCCCTTTCTAGGTCTTCCGGTGTATCAATTTCGATCCCCATATAATCCGTTACCACCATTTTTAACGGAATGCCATTTTCGAGATAACGCAGGCATTCAATTTTTTCTGCAGCTTCAAGCGGAGTCATTTCCCAATTGGTAAAACGGAGTAAAGCGTCTTTGCGAAAAGCATACACACCAATATGTTCATAATAAACAGTTGTGCCTTGTTTGCTTCGCGGATATGGAATTACACTGCGCGAGAACATCAGCGAGTTCATATTTTTATCAACGGCAACTTTTACATAATTGGGATCATCGATAAACCGTTGTTCTTTCATTACCTGCATCAATGAAGCGGCCTGTATTTTTTTTCCATCATCACCGGTAAACACCTGTAATAATTTTTCAAGCGGCTCACGTTTTACAAAAGGTTCATCACCCTGAACGTTTACAACAATATCAACATCCATACCGGCTACGGCTTCCGCAATACGATCGCTGCCGCTTTCATGTTCTTTCCTACTCATTACTGCATTGCCGCCATTTTTTTTTATTTCGTTGAAGATGATATCGCTGTCGGTAACAACATACACTTCATCAAATAAACCCGTTGCAACTGTGTTATCATACGTATGGCGGATAACGGTTTTGTTGCCAAGCATCTGCATCAGTTTTGCAGGAAAACGTGTAGCGGCATAACGTGCAGGAATAAAAGCGCAGATCTTCATAAACAAAAATTTTTAACTGCGCCTCTGCGTGCAAATATTTTCTCGCAAAGGCGCAGAGGCGCAGTTTGAGTTGCGTACGGAACAAAACTATCTAATAATCCGTTTTAATTTTTTTATTGAACGGAACCCTTAACTGGAAACCTACATGCTGATCTTTCGTTCCTTCCAATACATCCAAACCATATTTTAACTCATCAACGGGTGTGTAATTAAATGTGCCAAATAGCCTGTCCCACACAGAAAAGATATTTCCATAATTACTGTCTGTCTGCGGGCGCATATAATGATGATGCACTTTATGCATGTTAGGCGATACTAAAAACCAACTCAGCGCATTATCCAGCCACAAAGGCAAACGGATATTGGCGTGATTGAATTGCGTAAGCACAACACTCAAACTCTGATACAGCATCACCAGCCACATAGGGGCGCCGCAGACAAACACACCAAACAAAGTGAACACTGCGCGCAAAACGCTTTCGCCCGGATGATGGCGGTTGGCGGTAGTTGTATCAACATGCGTATCGGCATGGTGTACCATATGAAACTTCCACATCCATTTTATTTTGTGTTCGATATAATGAATGGAGTATGCGCCGAGTAGGTCAAGCAATAACAAACCCGCGATCATGAAAACCCATAACGGCATAGTAAACAAATAAAGCAATCCAAACTTATGCGCCACAGCCCAGTCGCTGGTTTTAACAATGAGTAAGGCAAAAGCAAAATTTACGATGATGGTTGTTACGGTAAAAAAAATATTTACGGAAGCGTGTTTCCATTTATGGTAATCAAAACTAACCAGCGGGATAGCGCCTTCTATCAGCCAGAAAAATGTAATGCCGCCGGCCAGTATCAATGCACGGTGAAGGCTGGAGATATGCTCAAAATAATTGATGATGTTTTCTATCATGTGCAACTGGATTGGTATATCAATTTACAAACAAATAACAGCAACGGGCGTGGTTAGAAAGAAAATTGCCACAGGTGGCACAGATTTTCACAGATAAATTCTGTGGTATCCTGTGCCGTCTGTGGCAAAAAATAATGATAAGGACTTAATTATTCAGCATCAACGGCATCACCAGCATCAGCAGATCGGTGCCCGCATCCTGTTCGGTTGGTTTGATCAGTCCCGCTTTGGTTGGCGTAGATAATTCCATACGGATATCATCCGTGTCGGCCGCATTCAGCATCTCGATCAGGAACTTTGCATTGAATGCGATCTGAAGGTCTTCGCCATCATACTGGCAGTTCATGCGTTCGTTTCCTTCAAAACTAAAATCAACATCCTGCGCTGCCATCTGTAATTCGCTTCCGGTAATATTCAATGCAACCTGGTTGGTGCTTTTATTACTGAACACATTCACCCGGCGCAATGCATTTTGAAAATCGCCTTTGTTTACGATCAATGCATAAGGGTTATCAGCAGGGATTACCACTTTATAATCGGGGAAACGTGCATCGATCAAACGGCAGATCATTTGTGTTGAGCCGTGGCTCACAAATAAATGGTTGCTGTTATAACTCACAGTCAGTTCGTCTTCATTATCAGGCAATGCATTCTTTAAAAGGTTCAATGGTTTTTTGGGAACGATGAATGAATCCACTTTTGAAGCTTTGGTATCCGTTCTTTTGTAACGAACCAAACGGTGTGCGTCGGTAGCAACAAACTGAACGCTGTCTTTTGTCAGCTCAAAAAATACACCCGTCATTGCCGGGCGGAGGTCATCGCTGCTCACAGCAAACAATGTTTTGTTGATAGCCGTAAGCAATGCACTGCTTGCCATGGTAAAACCGGTGGTATCATCTGCTGCCGGTTCTTTTGGAAAATTATCGGGATTCTCGCCCATTACTTTATACTTACCGTTATCGCTGGTAATTTCTACCGCGAAATTTTTGTCGATATTGAAAGTGAGCGGCTGATCGGCAATATTCTTTAAAGAATCCAGCAGGATCTTTGCGGGGATGCATACTTTGCCATTGGTCTTGCTTTCCACATCCATCTGAACCCGCATCACGGTTTCGAGGTCGGTAGCTACTACATTGAGTTTTTTGTCCTGTATCTCAAATAAAAAGTCTTCCAGTATCGGCAATACCGTGTTGCTATTGATCACACCGCTGATCTGCTGCAGGTGTTTTAACAGGGAAGAGGACGAAACAATAAATTTCATTCTGCAGAATTTAGGTTTGCAACAAACCTAACGCAAAATGTTAATATTCCGTAATAGAAATCCGGCGGGCGGGTGTTAAAAAAGAGAATGTTGATGAGTTGTGAATTGGGTCAAAGGCTCTCGATCAGCTCAAGGTACTTACTCCTGTTAACGGGTTTTACGATATAATCCGTTACTGCTTTGTACGACCTTGATTTCTGCATGTCGCTGGTGTCAACAGAAGAACTTACAACATACACAACGATCGGTTTGGGTAAGGTGTTATATAGTTTATGGTATTCTTCCAAAAATTCCCAGCCATTCATTACCGGCATATTGATATCAAGAAAAATTACATCGGGCAATGTTTCGGAATTGATGTTTTTTTTGTCCCTGAAATAATTGATGGCTTCATGCCCGTTGTAGAAGGATCTGATCTGTTTGGCAAGGCCCGTAGATTCCAGTAATACCCTTGCGGTGTATTGGTAGATGTTGTCATCATCTATCAGACAAACATTATGTTTTACGGGGGGCATGTAAAATATTCGGTTATTTTAGGGCTGAGCTTCTACCAAATATAATATTTTAGTAAATACTTTACAAGAGTGAAAAAAAACTTTACACCGGAAACCGCCTGGCCAAAGATCAAACACTATTGTGCCTACAGCGAGCGGTGCCACTATGAGGTAAGGGAGAAGCTGTTTGGCATGGGATTAGTAAAAAAGGATGTGGAAGCGCTGTTATCCAGGCTGATAGAAGAAAACCGGCTTAATGAAGAGCGTTTTGCCATCTACTTTGCCGGTGGCCATTTCAGACAGAAGAAATGGGGAAAGACCAAGATCATTTATGCATTGAGGCAAAAGAGAGTGAGCGAACAGAACATTAAACGGGGATTAAAAGAAATTGAGGCGGATGATTATATTGCATCGCTTCAAAAGATCGCCGGGAAGAAATGGGAGAGCCTGAAAGGAGAACAACATATCAGCCGGCAGGCCAAAACCACCGCCTACCTGCTTCAGAAAGGATACGAGGGCCCATTGGTTCAGCAGGTGGTAAACATACTAAAGTCCGGTATCCGCAAATAAACGTACATACGATCGCTTCAGACATGCGGAAACAAATATTGATATACCTGTTTTTTTTATTGGCAATAACCACTCATGCACAAAACGTGAAGCCGGGTGCATATTCCAAAGAAATATCTTTTACTACCGATAACGATGCTTACCTCTTTAATAAAAATGACGCGTATTATACCAACGGCTTCTTTTTTGAATTACGTACAGCAAAAGAGAAAAACGAAAAGAAAATAATACAGGCATACGAGGTGGGGCAAATGATCTATACGCCTCTTGACAGAAAAACAACCGGGCCAACAGATATCGACAGGCCTTATTGCGGCTATCTTTTTTTTCAATACAAAAGAACTTCTTTTCCAAAGAACAATGCGGTACTTCAATATACGGCCGGCGTTGGTGAAGTGGGCATGGCTTCTGGCGGCGAAGCTGTGCAGAATGGTTACCATAAATTACTGGGTTACGGGCGCTTTACCGGCTGGCAGTATCAGGTGCAGAATGCATTTGGTGCGGATGTTGGCGCAACGTATGCAAAAACCTTTCTCGATCATGACAGCTCCTGGTTAAAGCTAATGCCCGTTGCACAGGCAAACCTTGGAATGAATTTTACCAATGCACGGCTGGGAACCTATCTCTGTATCGGCATGTTTGAAAATAACAGCAACAGCGCTTTATGGAATGCACATGTGCAGGCCGGGAGTAAAAACATCCGTAGAAAATATGAACTGTTCTTTTACTGGTACCCGCAGGTTATTTTGCAGGGATACAATGCAACCGTTCAGGGTGGATTGTTAAGCAAGGGTACCTCCGCCGCGGTATTGGCGGAAATTGCCAGATGGATGTTCCAGGAAAACATCGGGCTTTGTTATGCGCAGGGCAGGTGGTCAACCAATATTGCTTATATCTACCAGACAAAAGAAGCGGTTTCACAAACAAAAGCACAAAGGTATGTGTCTGCGCAGGTGAGTTACCGTTTGCATTAACTTGCATCCTGCAAGAACCAATTTATGCCAACACTCAGTTTTACGCTTATTCAGACAAAATTATTCTGGGAAGACAGGGATGCCAATCTCGGCATGCTCGAAAAAAAGATCATGGCTATACAGGATCGGACAGAAATAGTTGTGTTGCCCGAAATGTTCAGCACCGGCTTTAGCATGAATCCTAAAAAACTTGCAGAACAAATGGACGGCGTAACAGTGAACTGGATGAAAAAAATTGCGGCCACAAAAAAGATCATCCTAACCGGCAGTGTGATCATTGAAGAAGACGGGCATTATTACAACAGGTTATTATGGGTGTTGCCGGATGGAAACCTGGGCCACTATGATAAACGCCACCGCTTTGCTTATGCGGGAGAGAACGGAGAATATACTGCGGGGCATAAAAGGCTGATCGCACAGGTAAAGGGATGGAAGATCAACCTGCAGGTTTGTTATGACCTGCGTTTTCCTGTTTGGGCGAGGCAACATTCAAATGAAACACCGGAGTATGACGTGTTGTTATATGTTGCCAACTGGCCGGAGCGAAGAGCGAATGCATGGAAAATACTGCTTACTGCAAGGGCCATCGAAAATCAATGTTATGTGGTGGGAGTGAACAGGGTGGGCGATGATGGAAATAAAATTTATCATAGCGGGGAGAGTATGGTGATAGATCCTTTGGGGACAACATTGTATCATAAAAAAGATGAAGAAGATATTTTTACTATTGTGCTTGAAAGGAACGCATTACAGGAAGTAAGAGAAAAATTTCCGTTCTGGAAAGATGCAGACAATTTTAAAATCGTACCCAAAGATGGAGAGTAATACAACAAAGATCTATCGCGCAGAAAAATTATTCACGGGAGATGGGTGGCTCACAGGAAAAGCGGTAGTTGTTGCTGATGGAAAAATTGTTGAAATAATTTCAACGGATACTGTTGATCAATCATTGACAATATACCCGGCCATCGCCCCCGCATTTATAGATGTTCAGATCTATGGGGCGCACGGAAAATTGCTCGCTGTATATCCCGAAGCGGATTCGTTGCATAAATTATATGAGTATTGTAAACATGGCGGCGCTTCACATTTTCAGCCAACGGTTGCTACCAATTCGCGCGAAGTTTTTTATGCATGTATCGATGCAGTAAAAAATTATTGGAACGAAGGTGGTAAAGGCTGTCTCGGTTTACACATCGAAGGGCCGTGGATCAACGCCATAAAAAAAGGCGCACACATAGAATCGTTTATTCATTCGCCATCGGTTGATGAAGTAAAAGAATTACTGGCGTATGGCAAAGATGTGATCACCATGATCACACTGGCGCCGGAGGTTTGCAGTAAAGAAGTGGTTGAACTGATCGGGTCTTACGGAGTAATTATTTCTGCGGGCCACAGTAACGCAACCTATAAAGAAGCCACACAGGCATTCAATTCCGGCATACACGCCGCCACACATTTATATAATGCCATGAGCCCGCTGCAACACCGCGCACCGGGAATGGTGGGCGCTGTTCTGGATCATGCAACTGTTATGTCGAGCATTGTGCCCGATGGTTTTCATGTTGATTTTAGTGCGATACGGATTGCAAAAAAAATAATGAAAGAAAGGTTATTTGCGATAACGGATGCGGTTACTGAAACAAACGAGGGCCCATACCTGCACCATCTCACAGAAAATAAATATGAGGCCAACGGAATACTCAGTGGCTCCGCATTGAATATGGTAAAGTGTTTACATAACTTAATTGATCATGCTGAAATTGATACGGCTGAAGCTTTGCGGATGGTAAGTTTATACCCTGCACAGGTAATGAATAAAGCATCAAAGATGGGAAAGATTGAAAAAGGATATGATGCAAACCTGGTTATGCTTGATGAGAAACTGGGAGTAAAAAAAGTAATAGCAGCTAGTTAGTCATCAGACTTTTTTTTATTTCTTCCGTATTTAATATCCGAGTAGATCTTATCAATAAAAATCGCGGTGCCGATACTCCAGTACCATCCATCGTAATTATATTTCAGGTCGCTTTCAAAAACGGCTTTGCGCAAACCGATCATTCCGTTCAATCCGATATAAGTCAGAAAATGTAATCCCTTCATATCCGGAATAATAAAATTCACAGAATACCCCATTCCCGCAGGAACAAAGATCTGTTTCTCTGTTGTAGTTAAAAAACGCCCGCGTATTTTATTGGTTGAATCAAGCACCGCATTGCCATAGCCCAGTTCAAATACCATACTCATCTCCCATCTTTTTCTGCGGAATAAAAACGGTTCATAATAAATGGTTCCGAAATAGAGGCTCTTTTTTAACTGGTTGAACGGAATGCCATCGGCATCAACTTTAATACCGGCCGATTCCTGTTGTAAAAAATAGCCACCGATACCTGTTTTGAATTTATCATTCACCACAACACCCACACGGTAACCCCAGATGTTCACGCCATCATTTTCGATGAATGAAAACCGCTGGTCAAAATCTGTAGTGGGTTTTAAGGAAAGGCGTTTCTTTTTTGGAACAGAATCTGTTTTTGGCAAAGCCTGTGATGCATCGGGGGCTTGTGCATGAACAGACAAACAAGCAAATACCATGACTTGTGTAAGGCATAGCAGTAAAATTATTTTCGCTGTAAGTTGTTTACGCATAATAATAGTGATGCAAATTACTGTATTAAATCTTTTTACTGTATCAATATTCGATCAGCCAACAATAAGAGCCGGTCAAAGCGCTTTCTGCTGTATCAGTTCCCTGATCCGTTGCATCTTCAGGTCAACGCCTTTTTTGATGGCAATGGAAGATGGCGGGATCTCGATATCCGGAATAATTCCATGCCCTTTCGGGCGATTCGGATCCATCACCAAACGATACATCGGCAAACTGATCCGCAACTTCGAATGCGGAAGCACGATCGTTGGAAGATACATGGCCGAGTTGCCATAATAACCGCCGCCACTTTCTTCGCCCAGTACGGTTATATTTTTTTGCCCCTTTAATGTTGCAATGAACATTGTGGTGGCAGAAAAACTAAGCCCGCCCTCCAGCAAAATTACCTGCCCGTTGAAATGATCTTTTTTGCGCGGCTGAAACATTTTTGTTTCATAACGGTGGAAATGAATCTTTCCATCAGCGTCTTTGTGTGAGGTAAAATTCATGGCAAACCAGTAGTCCCATGACCCTCTTATATAACGCGAATATTTGAATTTGCGGCTGATGGCCACCACGCTATCGCCTACCTTGAATGAATGATCGGCCAGGTATTGTGTCAATAAAATACTGCTCGTTACTTTTCCGCCACCATTCTCGCGAAGGTCTATTACCAGGTGTTGAATATTATTTTCACGGATTTTTCTAAACGACTCTTTAAAAAAACTACGCAACCCGCCACCCGAAAAAGTACTGAGCTTGATAAATGCGGTGTTCAATGCAGTATCAATTGTCATGTCACGCTTTTCCAGCAAACCGGCTTTTCGCAATTGCCGGCGTGTTGGTTTAACCAATGGTGTAAGAAGCGGCGGCCGTTCTTTTTTTGATGTATCGAATGAAGGGCTGAAATTTTTAATAGTGGTAACCGCTTCTTTTCCTGTTGAGTCGATATAAGAAATCCGATAGCTGCTGTCTAAACCCAACACCGTTTTATACCATGCAGGAAAATTAGTACTCACGGCCACATTTTTATAATTGAACGCATAACCATCGGAAGAAATGAACTGGAAAAATGTATCGAGCAGTTCGCGGTTGGTTCTTCCGTTGATACCGGTAATGATGGTTCCGCGTTTTAAAACAGATTGTTTGGGATTCAGGTTTGATACAACGATCAAACTATCATCCCAGGCTTTTAAGTATAAAGGAAATACGGGATAACGGACATGCTTTGCATTTCTTGTATATGCATTTGAAAAACGAACAGATGTGTGCCCGCAACGGATCTTACTGACCACCCACGACACTTTATTTTTAAACTGAACCTCATTCAACGAATCTGTTATGCTGTTGATGGCCTGTTCAAAAAAAAGATCCATACTGTCTTTAGGTGTGTACCAGTATAAGCTTGGGTGATTGGCTTCGAGGATCTTTTGCAACAAACGAAAATCTTCTTTCAGCTCTTCCGCTGGTTTTTTAGGAAGGCTGTAATGTATGTTTTGCGCCATAACAAAAACGGCCGCCTGCAGAAACACACAAATCAATATAACACAAATCCTTACCTGTTTCATAACGCCAACACTTATTTCTGAAATGCATTCCAGCCCTGTGCGGTAATATCAAAACGATTATTTCCTTTGGTGTATAATTTGCAGCCCTCTTCAGGATCCGTCATGTAACCAATTACACTGATCTCTTCATTTAGCGTGATCTTATCATGATCTGCCTGTTTCAATGTAAAGATGAGTTCATAATCTTCGCCACCATTCAATGCACACACAGTTGGGTCGAGGCCGAACTTGTATGCGGCTTTGCGGCTCTCATCAGAAACCGGAATTTTTTCTTCGTAGATCACACAACCCAGATTACTCTGTTTGCATAAATGCAAAACATCGCTGCTGATGCCATCGCTTACATCCATCATGGCCGTGGGCAATATATCGTTCTTCTCAAAAAAATCAATGATGTCCTTTCTCGCTTCGGGTTTTAATAAACGTCCTACCACATAACTTTCATTTTCCAGGTCGGGCTGCACCTGCGGATTTTCGAGATAGATCTTTTTTTCTCTTTCCATTAATGTCAATCCAAGAAAAGCGCCGCCAAGATCTCCGCTAACACAAATAAGGTCGCCTTTTTGTGCTGTACTGCGTTTTACAATTTTATCCGGCAACACTTCGCCGATCGCTGTAACAGAAATAATAAAACCTTTATTGGAAGAAGAGGTATCTCCGCCAACCAGGTCAACACCATGTTTTTCGCAGGCGATATACACACCTTCATAAAATTCGTCAAGCGCTTCGAGGCCGAAACGGTTGCTGATGGCGATACTCATGGTAAGCTGTGTTGGCATTGCGTTCATTGCATATACATCGCTCAGGTTTACCATTACGGCTTTGTAGCCAAGATGTTTAAGCGGTGTGTACATCAGGTCGAAATGTATTCCTTCAACCAGGAGGTCGGTTGTGATCACGGTTTGTTTTCCAAAATGATCTATCACGGCGGCATCATCGCCAATACTTACAATAGTGGATGCATTATGTATCTCAAAATTTTTTGTGAGATGGTCGATGAGGCCAAATTCGCCGAGTTCTCCTATTTCTGTTCTTTCCATAAGTACGAATTACGAGCTATTTCTTTTGTTGAATGAACTTTTCACGTGCCGTATTAATCGATGCAACAATGATTTTTAATATTTCTGTTCCCTCATTTATTAATGAAAGAATGATTTGTTTTTCATCCAGATTAAATTCAAGTAATAGTTCTAGAAAATAAACAGTCTCATCAGCTTCTTCTTCTACAATTTTTAATTTATTAATAAAATCTGCATCAGATTTTGCCCGTCTCGCCGCCCGGTAATTTGCCCCGATCGAAGCAGAACTTCTTACAATCTGATTAAAGTATGCCCGGTTAACAGTATTATATGGCAGGTCCTGAACAAGTTTGCCAACGGAAACTGCAAACAAAAAAGTCCTTTTTTTTAAATCCTGCATTCACCAAAATTAACGGTTCGTACCTCGTACCTCTAAACTCGTACTTTATAAGTTTCTCAATTCGCCACCATTAACCACCGCCACCAGCTCATCATGGATCTTTCCATTCGTTGCAACAATATGCGGTTGATAGGGCGAATAAGGCTTTCCTTCAAAATCAGTTACCCTTCCACCGGCTTCTTCTACAATTAAAAAACCGGCGGCGCTGTCCCATGCATTTAGTTTGTGTTCATAAAAACCATCAAACCTTCCGGCGGCAACCCAGCAAAGATCGATAGCTGCGCTACCAAGCCTTCTGACCGGAACACCATTGCGGATCAGTTTTGTAAATACTTCCAGCGGGCCATTCGGCTCATCCAGATAAGTGTATGGAAAACCTGTTACCATGCAGCTTTTGATCACTTCCGTTTTATCGCTTACGCGGATTATTTTATCGTTCAGCGTTGCACCAAAACCGCGCTGGGCAAAAAACAATTCATTCAATATCGGGTTATACACTGCGCCAAGGATCATCTGTCCGTCCTGCTCCACGCCAATACTTACGCAGCAAATAGGAATACCGTTTGCAAAATTCACTGTACCGTCGATCGGGTCGATGATCCATTTAAAAGATGAGTCCTGTATCACTTCTCCCGTTTCTTCACTTAACAGGTAATGGCCGGGAAATTCCTTCTGTATCACTTCAAAAATGGCTTTCTCTGCAGCATGGTCGGCTTCGGTAACCAGGTTGTTGATGCCTTCTTTATTACTGACCTTAAACTCTCCGTTAAAAAAATGTGTGAGCTGGGCCGCGCCGGCCTCAACCGCTTTAAGCAGTGTTTGTTTTAACATGCCGCAAAAGTAGGAAAGAAACGCTGAACGCTAAACGCAGAATGCTTAACACAAAGCTAAATAGGCGTAACGCCGAACGCTTAACGCAAAGCCAATTTGCGTAACCTTTCGCGTTAAGCGTTGTGCGTTAAGCGTTATGCATTATAATTGTGAATTGAATTTTTCTTTTGCAACTATCCATCATCATAGTCAATTATAATGTAAAGCATTTCCTCGAGCAGTGCCTGTACACCGTGCAGAATGCTGTAAAGGAACTGGATGCCGAGATCATTGTGGTGGATAATCATTCCTCTGATGGAAGTATGGGTTACCTGCAACCCTTATTTCCTTCTGTTAGATTTATCGTTAACGAACAAAACCTGGGTTTTGCCAAAGCAAATAACCAGGCGCTTGCGGTTTGCGGGGGAGAATATGTTCTGTTCCTTAATCCTGATACATTGGTTCCCGAAGATTGTTTACAGAAAAGCCTCGCCTTTATTGAACGATCAGCCGCCGGTGCAATCGGCACCAGGATGCTGGACGGAAGAGGAAGGTTTTTACCCGAAAGCAAAAGATCATTCCCCACACCGCTGGTTTCTTTTTATAAACTTTCAGGGCTTGCATCGCTGTTTCCCACATCAGGCATTTTTAATAAATATGCACTCGGGCATTTAGGTGAATTTCAAAACCACAGGGTTGAGGTTTTGGCGGGCGCATTTATGCTGGTGAAACGGGAGTTGCTTAACCGGCTAAATGGATTTGATGAAAATTATTTTTTATACGGGGAAGATATAGACCTCAGCTTCCGGATGCAACAGGCAGGATTTGCCAATTTTTATTTTGCAGGAACAGGCATCATTCATTTTAAAGGCGAGAGTTCGGGAAAGAAAAGCCTCAACCGCGTGAAATTTTTTTACAGGGCAATGTTGGTATTTGTGCAAAATCATTACCGAACAGGTTCAGGCAAATTATTTTCTGCCTTTCTTAAACTTGCCATTGCTTTACGGGGGTCTGTTTCTGCATGCAAAAGAATACTGAAACCTGTTTTATGGCCGCTTGCCGACGGCATGATTATATGGGTCTCATTGCTTGCCATTAAAACAACCTGGATAAACACAGTACGTAACGGAAAAGATTTTGGCGTGCCATTTATATCGTATGCACTGCCTGCTTTTTCGCTTCTTTTTATTTTGTGCGCAGCCTTTACGGGCTTGTATGACAGAAAAAATAAAACCTCTAAAACCCTTTTGTCCGTTGCGTTTGGTACGTTGGGCATGCTCGCTGTGTATGCATTGTTACCCGAGACGATCCGTTTTTCAAGAGGCGTGATCTTATGGGGCGGAATACTGGGCGGAATGCTGATCTTTTTATTGCGGCAATTTTTAATTACGGATAAAGAAGAAGAGGGCCAAACAGTTATCGTTGCAACAAAAAATGAATATGCAGCAATTAATGAACTGCTCGAAAGATCTTTATCAGACCAACAGATACTCGGCCGTATTTCACCCGGCGATCATGACGAGAATACTGTTTGCGAATGGAAAGATCTTTTAACGCTGCAAAAAAATATAGCGGTCAATAAAATTATTTTTTGCATAGGAACTGTTCCGCTTTCAGAAGCTATGAAGCAGATGCAGTTGCTTGGAAAAAAAAATATCCGTTTTCTTTTTCATGTTAGCGGAAGCGGGAGTATTGTAGGAAGCCATACACTTGCTCCCGGCGCAGCCATTGTAACGCCATTGATCGATTACCGTATTGAACATCCCTATCAAAAAAGAATGAAACGTGTGGTTGATCTTTCGGTGAGCCTGTTCCTGTTGATCACCATTCCGGTTCACCTGTTTATTCATCCCAGAACCGGACGGTTAGCCCGTAATATTTTTCATGTTCTTGCCGGTAATAGAACATGGGTAGGATACGCCTCAACTTCAACGTTGCTTCCCGCAATAAAAGCAGGGGCCATTTCGCAAACCGTCCAAAACCTGAACAAAAACCTGCTGGAAAAGACAGATAAACGCTATGCAAAAAATTATGACTGGTGGGATGACCTTGTGATCATTTTTAAAAATTACAGGCGGCTGTGATATAACCGGTTAAACCTTCCTTTTTTAATGCAATTGCGTTAGCTTCGTATATTCTAAAAACCGGCTTCTAACGATGGCTATACTTGATATCAAGCTTCCTAACACCATTTTAAAAGCACTGAGGTTGCCGCAGAATAATCCACGCAGCCAGCAGATAAAAGTGTTGAAAAAATTATTACGTAAAGCAAGGTTCACAGAATTTGGCCAGCAATACCTTTTTGATGAAATACTGCTGAGCAAACATCCCGGCAAAAGATTCCAGGAACTGGTTCCTGCTTTTAATTACAATACCATTTACAAAGAATGGTGGCATAAAACCCTCGAAGGAAAACCGGATATCTGCTGGCCCGGCAAGATCAGGTATTATGCATTAAGCAGCGGCACAAGCGAATCGGCAAGCAAATACATTCCAATTACAAACGATATGCTGCGCGGCAATAAAATCGTTATGATAAAACAATTGCTGAGCCTGCGTACCTATGAAGATGTTCCTTACAGTTCTATCGGCAAAGGATGGCTTACACTTGCCGGAAGTACCGAACTGCAAAAAAGCGATAATTATTTTGCGGGCGACCTGAGCGGCATCACGGTAAAAAAAGCGCCGTTCTGGTTTCAGCCATTTTATAAACCGGGTAAAAAAATCGCGAAGCAAAAAGACTGGAATAAAAAATTAGCAGAGATAGTTGAGAAAGCGCCGGAATGGGATATCGGTTTTATTGTAGGCGTACCCGCATGGGTACAGATGTGTATGGAGATGGTGATCGCCCGTTACAATCTCAGCAACATCCATGAGATGTGGCCCAACCTTGCTTTTTTTGTACATGGCGGCGTAAGTTTTGAGCCGTACAAAAAAGGGTTTGAAAAATTACTTGGCAAACCCATTACTTATATTGAAACATACCTGGCAAGTGAAGGTTTTATTGCCTACCAGGACCGGCAATATGCAACAGGCATGCGGCTTGTAACGGGTGAACATATTTTTATGGAGTTCGTTCCTTTTGATGATATCAATTTTGATGCGGATGGCGAAATGATCAATAACCCCGAAGCATTGATGATACATGAAGTGGAAGAAGGAAAGGATTATGCACTACTCATCAGCACCGCTGCAGGAACATGGCGCTACCTGATCGGCGATACGATCCGCTTCACCGACAAAGAAAAATGCGAGATCGTTATCACCGGGCGTACCAAACATTTTTTAAGCATGGTTGGCGAACACCTGAGTGTAGAGAATATGAATAAAGCCATTCAGTTGGCCAGCGAAGAATTAAATATCAGTATTCCTGAATTTACCGTTGCCGGCGTACCGCACGGAAATTTTTTCGCACACCAATGGTATGTTGCATGCGATGATAAAGTAGATCCAAAAATATTGTGCGTTCTTATCGACAACAAACTCAAAGAACTGAATGATGATTATGCTGTAGAAAGAAAAAGCGCGCTGAAAGAAGTTAAGCTTACTGTTTTAAGCGAACAGCAGTTCATGGCTTTTATGGAATCAAAAGGAAAATTCGGCGGCCAGCATAAATTTCCGCGCGTATTAAAAGGCTCTTTGCTGGATGATTGGCAGAAATTTTTAAAAGAAAACAAAGTAGAGAACCTGGTGCCGGTTAATTAAAAAAGCAAGTATGCACAGACCATTATTGCTTTCGCTTTTTTTTATTTTTTTTGTCTGCCGGCCAAGTGCACAGTCCCCTGATATTTCCATACTGCAAACAAAAGCGCCCGAAACATTCAGGGCGGTCTTTAAAACAACCAAAGGGGCATTTGAAATAGAAGCGTACCGGAAATGGTCGCCGTTGGGTGTTGACAGGTTATATCAATTGATAAAATCAGGCTTTTATAAAAACTCGCTGATCTTTCGTGTTGAACCGGGTTTTGTGGTGCAGTTCGGGATCTCGCAGAGCCGCGTGGCCAACCGTTTCTGGGATCCAAAGAAACTGATGGACGAACCTCTGCAAACAAAGAACCGTAAAGGCATCATTGCATTTGCCCGCGGAAAAATAAATGACCGTTGCACACAGATCTTTATCAACACAAACGATAACCCGAAATTAGATACGGTAACACGTCTCGGCGTAAAAGGGTACACCCCCATTGCCAGAATAACCCGGGGAATGGAAATTGTAGAGAAGCTTAATGGGCAATATGGTAAAGCTCCGGCAATTATCCAGGACTCGCTGTATAAGTATGGTAACTTTTATTTTGAAGAACGGTTTCCGGGGCTGGATAAGATCATCAGTGCACAGATCATACCATGAATTTTATTTTTGATGAAAGGATCTTGTAATGCTTTTCATTACAGATTTTAGAACATACATTCGGGAATAATAAGAATAAGGATCTATTATGATAGCGCCATTGATCAAAGGATTGATATTGGGTATTTTTCTTGCCATTTCGGTTGGGCCGGTAATATTTGCTATTCTTAAACAGAGTATCAATAACGGTCACCGCGCAGGTTATGTTTTTGTGGCAGGCATTTCTGCAAGCGATATCACACTTGTACTGATCTGTAATTTGTTCACCGCACTTTTTAATGAAGCGCTCAGCCACCGCACATTCATCGCTGTAGCAGGCAGTATTTTTTTAATAGTGATGGGTGTGTACACGTTATTCTTTAAAAAAGTAAAAACGGATGAGGACAATAAGATCGTAGAAAAAAAATTCCGCAAACGCGATTTTGTTGGAGTGTTCCTTTCCGGTTATTTTATCAATATACTTAACCCCGGCGTGTTTCTTTTCTGGTTTGCATGGACAGCGGCCATCCACGCAGATTCACAATCAGCGGCGCATCCACTACAATACCGTGCGATTGTTTTTGGCACCTGCCTGCTGTTTGTATTGGGTACGGATATATTAAAAGTGGGTCTTGCATCAAGCCTGCGCTCAAAACTCACACCTAAAATACTGCGAACGATAAACAAGATATCCGGTTTAATACTGATCGGTTTTGGGATAGCGCTGTGCTGGGGTATTCTTGCTTATGGCAGCCAGATCAAGTAGCTTTAACGATCTGTTGGGACAGGATTGATTTCTATACTTTATCTTTCATTTGTGAAATCACTGCTTATACTTTTATTCTTCACGTTCAGCACAGGCTATGCTTTTTCACAAAGCGACCTCTTGGTATTGAAACAGCGAAACCAAACTATTGAAACATGGATACCGGGCAGTGTGATCAATTTTCAATACAGCAGCAAACAATGGATACAGGCGATCATCCGGAATGTCCATAACGATTCGATCTTAATGGATCAGATCGTGATACACCAGGTAGCCAACCAGTTTGGCCTGCCAACATTGGACACAGCAAGAATGGGATTGATGCGGATACACGTAAACGAAATTTACGGAATGCCTAAAAGAAATTTTGGAAATGACATTTTTACGAATGGCGCATTATTTCAGTTAGGCGGCGGTGCATATATCTTTCTGAATATTTTCAACAGCCTCATTCATAATGACCAGGTGTTTAGTTCTGCAAATGTTACAGGGCTGGGTATTGCAGGTGGCGTATTTCTTCTCGGCACAATTTTAAGCGCCAGCCATCAAACATATATTGTGCTTGGAAAAAAATATACTATGCAAACGATCCACTCCGGTGCCGGTAACAAATAAGATCCGCGAAGCGCATAGCAAAAGCTTTTAGTAACTTGCTCACTGATGGCGCAAATAAAACCACTGCTTAAGAAAACATGGCGTTGGACGAAACGCATCCTGTTCTGGATGTTTGTATCGTCCCTTTTATATATCATTATCTGCATCTGGTTAATGCCGCCGGTCACCATCACACAGATCACCAATAGTTTTGGATATGGATTGAAACGCGACTATGTAAAGTGGGATGAAATGTCGCCCAATATAAAACTCGCCGCCATTGCCAGTGAGGATCAGGCTTTCCCGGATCATGGCGGATTTGATTGGGATGCGATACAACAAAGCCTTAAGCCAAAAAAGAAAGGAAAGAAAACGAAGATACCATTGGGCGGCGGTGCAAGCACGATCACGCAACAGGTGGCAAAGAATGTTTTTTTATGGCAGGGCGGCGGTATCGGCCGCTATATCCGCAAGGTGCCGGAAATTTATTTTACCAAAATGATCGAATGGTTCTGGGGAAAGAAAAGGATCCTGGAAGTGTATTTGAATGTGATTGAAATGGGGCCGGGCATTTTTGGAATTGAAGCGGCATCACAAAAATATTTCGGCAAGCATGCAAAAAACTTAACCCGTGCAGAAGCAGCCATGATCATTGCGTGTTTGCCAAACCCGAAAAAGTTTTCTGTAAAACCCATGAGTTCGCGTGTTGCATGGCGCTATCCGCAGATCGTGCAGCAGATGCATAATATTGAAGACGATGAAGACATCATGGCATTAACAAAATAAAAATCATGTATGGAGATCAATGTAAAACCTGTTGCTTTTGTAACAAATAAACGGAACACGCCCACAGATGATTTTTGGGGCGATACAATTTCAGAGATCACACTTGCAGAACACATACCAACAGAAGCTTTTGATGATATTGAAAGCTTCTCACATCTCGAGATCATTTATTATTTTGACCAGGTACAAAAAGAAACAATTGTTTTTTCCGGAAGGCCGCGCGGAAACCCTGCTTATCCCATTGTGGGAATATTCGGCCAGCGAAAAAAAGACAGGCCCAACCAGATCGGCCTCTGCACGGTTGAATTGATCGAACACAAAGGCAGATCCATCTTTGTAAAACTTCTTGATGCAATTAATGGAACACCGATACTTGATATCAAACCGGTGATGAAAGAATTTGGTGTGCAAAAAGAGATCAAACAACCATCCTGGGCCGCTGATCTGATGAAAGATTATTGGAAATAGAACGCTCTCCGTGAACCTCCGTGTAAAACTTTGTAGCTCTCTGTGGTTTAATTTTTTTCTAACCACAGAGGGCCACAAAGCTTTAGACAAAGTTGCATAGAGCTTTTATAACAAATATTTTTCAACGGCTGCAATTGCAGCAACAGTGCGCTCTTCATAGTTACCGCTGATCTCAACCCACGGAATCTGTTGGTTAATGAGAAGATCTTTGTAAATATGATATAATTCTTTTCTCGACTTTTCATCAGGGTATTCGCGTAACTCATCTTTAATCCACGGAAGATCTGTATTGCAAAGAAGATATAGGTCATATTTTCTTGAAACGATCTGATCGAGAATGAACTGGTGGCATTTGCCAAAAACAAATTCGCACCATACTTTCATTACATACATATCCGTATCAATAAATAATAAAGGAGGATGCTGCAGGGTTTTAAGCAAATGCGAATTGATCCATTGCCCATCACCCATTGCCCATTGGCTCTCCAGCATTTCTGCGTGGCCGTTTTCTAAAGCCAGCTGCCCTTTGGCGATCGTTTCGAGGTCAGTAAAATCATAATTGGTTCCATGTGTCATTAAATATTCACGTGCAAACTCGGGGCACCAATCGGTTCCATATTGTTGTGCCAGCAATTCGCAT
>JABDAP010000043.1 GCA_013289065.1 Bacteroidota bacterium
GAGAGTAGTAACCAGGTTGCGCGCAAAAGATACAAGGGGCCGTTCAATCCGGATATACAATCGTACAATATCAAAACCAAACAGTATAAAAAATATACTGATTGGGAAGGAAAAGATTTTGGTACAAGCATTGACAAAAGCGGAAATATTTATTTTATTTCCGATGAGGCCAATGGCGAATACAATCTCTACACATTTGATAAAGGAAAGAAAACAGGGCTCACAAAATTCAGTACATCTATTAAAACACCGGTGGTAAATGCGAATGGCGGCAAGATCGTTTTTGAAAAGGATTACCAGTTATGGATGTATGATGTGTCTGCAAAGAAAGCAGAGAAACTGAATATCCAATTGCTTCGAAACAATACATTGCCAGCAGAAAAAGATTATGATGTGGTGCGTAGCATCAGCAATTTCGACCTGTCGCCTGATGGTAAAAAACTGGCATTCACTTCACGCGGCGAATTATTTGTGAGCGACGTGGAAGGGAAGTTCATACAGCACATCAACAAAAAAAATGCAGAGCGTGCAAGAGAAGTGAAATGGATGAGCGATAACAAAACACTTTTATTCAATCAAACATCCGGTGGGTATTTAAATCTGTATACGGTTGCGGCCGATGGCAGTTCGCCCGTAAAACAAATCACTGCCGATAAAAAAGACGACCGTTCTGTTGTGCTGAATAAAACAAGAACAAAAGCCGTTTACCTGAGCGGCAGGGATGAGGTTCGTTTACTCGATCTCAAAACATTAGATAGTAAAATGCTGGTGAAAGATGAGATCTGGGCCTTTCAGAATTCAGACCCTGGTTTTTCTCCGAATGATGAATATGTTTACTTCACAGCAGTAAGAAATTTTGAACAGGACATTTTTATTCATCACTTAAAAGATAATAAAACGATCGATCTTACCAATACAGGCGTTACCGAATCAAATCCGGTGTGGTCGCCCGATGGCAAATACATTTACTTTAATTCTACACGCACAAGGCCTTCTTATCCGTTTGGTTTGCAGAATCCGCGTATTTACAGAATGGCGCTGGAAAGAATTGATGATCCTTATCGCAGCGATAAATACAATGATCTTTTTAAAACAGCTGATAAAAAAGAAAAAGACACCACCAAAAAAGAACCGGTTGTTACACCGATCACTGTTGATCTCGAAAATATCATGGAAAGGCTTGAACAGGTTGGCCCTTCATTCGGCTCACAGTTTTTAGCGAATGTGATACAGAAAGGAGAGAAGACATTTGTTCTTTACACAAGCGATCATGCAGAAGGAAGACCCGCACTCTGGAAAACAACGCTCGAACCATTTGAAAACCCAAAAACAGAAAGGATCGCAGGCGCTGATGCGTTTGGGATTGATTATGCCGAGTCGGGCGATAAAGCCATGATATTGTTCAATGGCGGGATCTATAAATTAAACCTCGACCAGAATAAAGTTGACCCGGTTGTGATCAGTACTACATTCCGTAAAAACCTGGCTGCAGAATTTGCACAGATCTTTGAAGAAGCCTGGGCGCAGGTAGAAGAAAATTATTATGATGAAAAATTTCACGGGCTCGACTGGTATGCAACCAAAACAAGGTATCAGGCATTCATTCCAAAACTGAACAACCGTTCCGACCTGCGTATTTTATTGAGTGATATGCTGGGTGAACTGAATTCATCGCACCAGGGCTTTACATCGAACGGGGATGAAGAAAATATTATTTTATCGAACCGCACTATGGAAACAGGCATCGTGTTTGAAAATACGGATCCATACAAAGTAAAATACATCGTAAAGAAAACCAATGCCGATAAAAAATCCATCGATGTGCAACCTGGTGATGTATTGGTAAAAGTTAATGATGAGATGGTGGATAATAATATGGACCGCAATTATTATTTCAGCAGGCCGTCACTCGATAAAGAGATCAAACTCACTTTCAATCGTGGCGGCCAACCGATCGATGTAAAGATCCATCCGCAAAATTCAATGGCCAATAGTTTGTATGATGAATGGATCGACAATAACCAGAAACGTGTTGATGAAAAAAGCAGGAACCGCATCGCTTATCACTGCATGAAAAACATGGGCCTTCCCGAACTGGATAAGTTCCTGATCGATATGACACAGGATTTTTATAAAAAAGATGCGATGATCCTCGATCTGCGTTACAATACCGGCGGTAATGTGCATGATGAGGTATTGAAATTTTTAAGCCAGCGCACTTATCTCCAATGGAAATACCGCGAAGGCAAAATGGCGCCACAGGCAAACTTTGCGCCATCGGATAAACCAATTATTTTATTAACGAACGAACAATCATTGAGCGATGCAGAAATGACTTCGCAGGGTTTTAAAGCATTGAAACTTGGTAAGATCGTTGGTAGTGGAACGTATCACTGGATCATCTTTACCAGTGGCGCAGGTTTGGTGGATGGATCGTTTGTACGGTTACCAAGCTGGGGTTGTTATACTCTGGAAGGAAAAGACATTGAATCGGTTGGTGTAACACCCGATATACAGGTGCCGATGAATTTTGAAGACAGGATCAATCACCGCGACCCGCAATTAGACAGGGCAATTGAAGAGATCATGAAACAATTGAAATAGTTTTTATCGCCACAGATGCAAAGATCAGTACGGATCATTTGTATTAATCTGCGAATCTGTGGCTAAATAGTTTTTGTATTTTTAAGAACTAATACACCAGGTATGAAAACTATTAGTGCATGTATAGCGATTCTTTTATCAGGCTCAGCCTTCAGTCAGCCTGTGGTTAGTACAGCAGATTTTAAAGCAGCTACGGGTTCATGGAAAGGAACGCTTACTTATCTCGATTATACATCAGGCAAACCTTTTACCATGCCGGCAGGTATGGTATTGCGGGTTGCAGACCGTGAACATGTGATACTTTCTTTCGATTACCCAAAAGAGCCAAATGCAAATGATAACGACACTATTGCGATCAAAGGTTCAGAAATAAATGATGCCGAAGTAATTTCAAGAGAAAATATGGAAGATGGAGGTATTAAAATTGTTACTGAAAAAGAAGGTGTTGATGGAAATGATAACCGGAAAGCGCTGTTACGTCACATTTATATAATAAGTAAAAACAGTTTTCAAAATGCTAAACAGGTTAAATTTGAAGGAACCGATACCTGGATAAAACGCAGCGAATATCTTTTCAGCAGATGACAATAGAAAACATAACACAACAATTAAAGTCACATCCATATCAACAGGTAGTTCATTTCGATAAAGCTGCAGACAAACTTTTGTTGCTTGATTTTACTGAAGCGAATAAAGAATTAACCGCAGAAATTATCAGCGATACAAAAAAATTTTCTGACTACATCAGTCACAAATTACATTCTGCAAACGCTACGCTGGGTATTGGCGGTTATAATGAACACCGTACCGTTTACAGCCGCAGCAGGGTTTTCGATGCAACCGATCCGCATGAAGAACCGCGGCGTTTACATTTGGGAACAGATATCTGGGGAACCGCCGGTACGCCTGTATTTGCGCCGTTGGATGGGGTAGTGCACAGCTTTGCTTTTAATGACCAGTATGGAGATTATGGTGCAACCATTATCCTGTATCACCAGTTGAATGGATCTTCTTTTCATACTTTATATGGACATCTTTCGCTAAAGGATCTGAATGGTTTAACTGAGGGCAAACAAATAAAAGCCGGCGACAGGATCGCACATTTTGGAGAACCGCAAGAGAACGGCCACTGGCCGCCGCACCTGCATTTCCAACTGATCATTGATATGGAAGGGAAAAAAGGAGATTATCCAGGTGTGTGTAAATTCAGTGAGCGGGAAAAATATTTATCAAATTGCCCCGATCCGGATCTGATCCTGCAGATGAACACGTCATTGCGGGGAACGAAGCAATCTGTGTTATAGCATTTAGCCTATTTTGCACAACACAGGCTGCTTCGTCGTTCCTTCCCGCAGGGGCGTCAAATTACCACGGCAACTCAGCGCCTAAGTGAATATATTTTCCACTCGGCCCGTTTGCATCTAACAATGATAATGCAACGGATGTTTTGGCGCCATCAGCAATTTCCATCGGAGCAGCTTCAGAACCCATATCTGTTTTAACCCAACCCGGATGTACGGAATTTACTTTGATATTGGTGTCTGACAATGCAGCTGCAAGATGGATCGTGTATGAATTCAATGCAGTTTTTGAAGTATCGTATGCAAACAGTTTGTTACTGTAAATGGGTGAAGAAGCATCACTGTGTAAATTCAACGACCCTAAAATGCTGCTCAGGTTTACGATACGGCCCGATTCGCTTTTACGGATCAGCGGCAGCAATGTATTGGTAAGTTTTACAACGTTGAAAAAATTTGTATCTAATGTTTCACGTAAAGCTTTGTCAGAAACATCAGCCGTGTTATTTACACCCCACTCTTTACTTTCTATCTGGATACCTGCATTGTTTACAAGGATATCAAGCTTGCCGTATTTGTTATTGATATATGAATACGCAAACTGAATGTCGGCGTTATTGTCTACATCAAGTTGTAAAAACTCGGCATCAATACCTTCGTTTTTTAATAGTTCCACTGCGGCAATACCTTTTTCTTTATTTCGCGCAGCGGCGATAATAGTTACACCTTCGCTTCCCAATTGACGGGCGGTTTCAAAACCGATGCCTTTATTGGCGCCGGTGATTAAAGCAATTTTCTTTGACATTTTTATTGATTTTTATTTTTATTGATTTATTCAGATGAATTATGCATTGTATGCACTGGCAAATGATTTTGCAAAATCTTCCAGCTTGATCTTTCCGAAAGTGGTTGGATGGTGTTTGAAATAGTCTTCAAACATTTTTCCGGAATGCATCGACTGATTCATTTCAATATAATTTTTTGCAATTTCTTCGGGCAGGCCTGCCTGGAGCATACCGTTGAGCGCCTGTTCGTTTGTGAACTGAACCCATTTAAGGTCGGGTTTTCCAATTGCCTTACCCAATACAGCGGCTACCTGATCAGTAGAAACTTCATCGCCGGCAAAATATTTTACGCTGTGACCTGAAAAATCCAGAGCAGTGATCTCTTCTTCGGCAGCAGCGGCAATATCAATTGGTGAAACCATCGGAAACCTGCCATCGGCAATTGAATAGTTTGCGCCAATGATATTCATGTGTTTTATCATACCGATATTCGCCAGAAGATTAGTATAGAAAAAAGGCGGGCGCAGATGTTTAATGTTCACATCCTGTAAGGTGTTGAACAATTGTTCAACCTGGTAAAGGCCGTTTACCGGGCCTACACCATCCGGAAGATGTGCACCGATGCTGCTCAGGTTAACTACATATTTCACCCCTGAGTTTTTTATGGCTTCTGTATAATTTTTTCCCATGGCGGTGATATAGCCTTTCCAGTCTGTAACATCATGTTTTGGCGGCACCATTGTATACACGGCATCAGCACCTGTAAATGTTTTTGTAAGAAAGGCAACATCTTCAATTGAACCGATCGCGGCTTTTGCACCTGCATCAAGCAGTTCCTTCAAATTAGATTCATTGCGGCCAACAACAGTTACTTCGTGGCCTGCTTTCAACAACGATAAAGTAAGCGGCTTTGAAATATTTCCTGCTCCGCCTGTGATTACATATTTCATAATAGTGGTTTTAATATTTGTACATACAAATGATTATATAAAAAATTTTTAAACACCTAATTTATCAGCTACAAGGTTCATGTTTTTTATGAGCTGCCTGCTTTCTTCCTTGCCCAGCACTTTGGCATACCGTTCAGTAGCATCATCAATACATTCCTTTAATAAGGGTTTCATTTCTTTTGCTTTTTGTGCAGGGTATACATTTGTTTGTTTGCCTTCCATTGCACGGATCACTAATTTTTTTGCTTCTAATTTTTGAATCAAACGTGTTATGGTACTGGCTGTCAGTTGTAACTGTTCTGCCAATTGCCCAGCCTGTATTCCAGGCTCCTGTAACACAAGCATCAATAAATAAGCATGGCTGGGTGAAAGATCTACTTTCTTCCAGCTTTCAATAGCGATCTTTTCAACCTTCCTCGCCAGCGCATTAGCGGTAAAGTATAAACAGCTGCAATATTTGCTTTCTGATGTTTTCATTGACAGTACAAAGATAAGTAGTTTTCATTTGTATGTACAAATATATTTTTACCCTTACTAAGAACCCACAAAAAAATATATATTTCCATAGTCCATGGATCATTGACCATGGTCCATGGACTATGGACAGCATTACGTATTTTTGAATCTGTATGCCAAACACCAACCTGAACAATGATCCCGCAAATTTAACTCCCGCAGACAAGGAGTTTGAAAATACCATACGCCCAAAAGAGATAGATGATTTTTCAGGCCAGCCGCAACTTATCGGGAACCTGATCATTTTTATAAAAGCCGCTAAACTTCGCGGCGAAGCGTTGGATCATATTTTATTTCATGGCCCGCCGGGTTTGGGTAAAACAACCCTCAGCAGGATCGTTGCAAATGAACTGGGTGTGAACATCAAAGAAACTTCCGGCCCGGTAATCGAAAAACCCGGCGACCTTGCCGGCCTTCTCACCAACCTGCAGCCAAACGATGTTTTATTTATTGATGAGATACACAGGTTGAGTACGGTTGTAGAAGAATATTTATATGCTGCGATGGAAGATTTCAGGATCGATATCATGATCGATACCGGCCCTAATGCACGCAGCATCCAGATCAATCTCAACCCGTTTACATTGGTTGGTGCAACAACAAGGAGCGGTTTGCTCACAGCGCCGTTGTTATCGCGTTTTGGCATAAAATCACGCCTGGAGTATTATCATGCAGATGTTCTGAAAAAAATCATTGAAAGAAGCGCTGCTATTCTGCAAACTGCTATCACCAGCGATGCTGCATTTGAAATTGCGCGCAGAAGCCGCGGCACGCCACGTATCGCAAATAGTTTATTAAGAAGGGTGAGAGATTTTGCACAGGTATTAAATGACGGAAAGATAGATATCGGCATCACACAACATTCATTGAAAGCGTTGAATGTTGATGAACACGGGCTGGATGAAATGGATAACCGCATTCTTTCAGCCATCATCGATAAATTTAAAGGCGGCCCTGTTGGTTTGACCACGATCGCAACAGCAGTAGGCGAAGAAGCCGGCACCATTGAAGAAGTATATGAACCATTCCTGATCCAGGAAGGTTTCCTGCAACGTACCCCACGCGGTCGCGAAGCAACAGCCAAAGCATACGAACACCTCGGCCGCAAACCGGTCGCAGGTGGACAGCCTGATTTATTCAGTTAAAAAAATATTGCCACAGAATACACAGAATCGCACAGAATAAATCTGTGTCAATCTGTGTTTTCTATGCCAAAAAAATACCTCGCTTTTAGCGAGGTATTAAATAATATTTTCTCCCAACTCCCTTTAGGGCCTAGGAAAGTGAATCTAAGGAGCAACCAGCCTGAATCCATTTCCATGAATATTCACGATCTCGATATTCGTATCGTCCTTTAAATATTTACGGAGCTTGGCAATATAAACATCCATACTGCGGCCATTAAAATAGGTATCGCTTCCCCATATTTTTTTCAATGCGCGTTCCCTTGGTAAAAGATCGTTCTTATGTTCGGCAAGCATTTTCAGTAATTCATTTTCTTTTGGCGAAAGTGTTTGCGTTAAGCCATCATGTTTCAGTTCGCGCAGTTTGGGGTTGAAATGATATTTGCCCAGGTCAAACTCAATATTGTCACTGATGCGGTTATCTTCTTCGTTGCGTTTCAATATCGCTTTGATCTTTAACAGCAGCACTTCGCTGTCGAATGGCTTGGTGATATAATCATCCGCACCCAGTTTATATCCCTGGATGATATCATCTTTCATCGTTTTAGCGCTCAGGAAGAACAAAGGTATATCCGGGTCAACATCGCGGATCTCTTCGGCGAGTGTAAAGCCATCCATATTCGGCATCATGACATCCAGCAGGCAGATATCGAATTTTTCGCGCTGAAATGCAGCGAGGCCGAGACGGCCGTCTCTTTCCAGGGTTACATCGTATTCATTAAGTTCCAGGTAGTTTTTCAATACCATACCGAGGTTGGTATCGTCCTCACATAACAGGATCTTGTTTTTTTTGTCTTCCATGATGATTTTATTTAACGTGAAATAAAGATAAAACAAAGCGAATTCACTTAGTCTTCCCGCAATCTTTTGTTAAAAACCTGTGCCAGCCTTGTGAATTGAATACAAAAGTTAAACAATTCTAAACAGATAGCGGAATGGTTGGCGCTACCATTACAAGGTCCCGCCAAACTTCCGGATAAATCCCTCCTCGTCAATGTTTATTACCTGCTCGCTTTGCAGGAACTCTAAAACCGTCCAGGTTTTTTCTTTGTTGTATTTTTTTAACCGGCCGAGCAGGTCGGTCACAGATATTTTAGAATGGAGCGATTGCATGATATTTGTTTCGATCAAACTGAATTCTTCCTGTGAAATTGACCTTCTTTTTTTTGCGAGACAATTATCACAGTTTCCGCAATCCTTCACATCATTGTCGCCAAAATACCTGGCAATAAAACTGCTTCTGCAATCATCTTTCAACAAAATGTAGCCGATCATATTTTGTACACGCGCTTCGAACTGTTTTTTTCTTTCAAGGTATTTATCCTGGTCTATCTGCAGGTATTGCGCCGATGCACGGTTCAATAAAAAATGTATTTGTGGAGTATCTTTCTGCGGCAGGTATTCGATCATGCCAAAAGAACGGAGTTCGGCTAACTGCTCTTTTACTTCTTCAACGGTTATGCGGCATAATCTTGCCAGTTGTTTTTCATAAACCGATACGCGGTTATCAATGATGCCTTCATAAGTGCGCAACAAACATTTGATCAGAGGTTCAAGATGTGAATGGCTTATTTCAAACTGGCTCAGTTCTTCTTTTGATGCGGTAAAATTTATCTGTGACGGCAGAAAAATAGTCTCTGAAAAATTGAGATGGCCCTCCTGTTCCAATACTTTCAATGTATTGATCACAGAGAGGCTGTCTATTTTAAAATTCTTTACAAACTCCGGCAGGTCAAAATCAAAATACTGCCCTTCACCAATGCCCACGGGGATCTGCAAATAATCCGCAAGCGCCTGGTAATTTTTTTTTATTTCCGGTATGGGCGGAAAACGCTTGTCTGGCAAGGCTTTCAACCCATCCAGGTTTTCTTTCTGGTAGATCAGCACTGCATACGATTTTTTGCCATCCCTTCCGGCCCGGCCCGCTTCCTGGTAATAATTTTCGAGGCAATCGGGGATATCATAATGGATAACGGTTCTTACATCGGGTTTATCAATGCCCATCCCGAATGCATTGGTGCACACCATTACCCTTACCGTATTATTGATCCAGGCCTGTTGTTTTTCAATCCGCAACTGTTGTGTTAATCCTGCATGATAATGATCTGCGGAGATCTGTTGCAGCCCAAGTAAATAAGCAATTTCTTTTGTTTGCTTACGGCTGCTGCAATAAACGATACTGCTTCCGGGAACATTATGTAAGATCTCTGCCAGTTTATTTACCTTACTGTCAACACAAAAACAACTGTATGAAATATTCGGCCTTTCAAATGACTGGCGGAAGATCTGCGCACCGGGCATTTTTAATTTGTCTGTAATATCCTTCTGCACAATGGGCGTTGCAGAAGCGGTCAATGCTATCAAAGGAACGGCAGGCAATTCTTCACGCAGACCGGCAATGCGTAAATAGGGTGGGCGAAAATCGTAACCCCATTGCGAAACACAATGCGCCTCATCAACTACAACCAGGCTTACATTTAGTGCGGGTAAATATTCTTTGAATAAATTGGTTTCTAATCTTTCGGGCGAGAGATATAAGAATTGATAATCGCCATGTGTTGCCTGTTGTAATATTTTTTTTACCTCGTAGAATGTCAGGCCGCTATGCAGCGCCACTGCAGGAATATCTTTTTGCATGAGCCCACCTACCTGATCCTGCATCAAAGCGATCAGCGGGGTAATCACTAAGCACAATCCATCTTTCATCAATGCAGGCACCTGGAAACAAATAGACTTGCCCCCGCCGGTTGGCAATAATGCCAGCGTATCTTTTCCATCCAATACCGATTGAATGATATCTTCCTGCATGGGGCGGAAGGTATCGTGGTGCCAGTATTTTTTTAGTATGGAAAGGGGTGTGGTCATCGTGAGTCGTGAGTCGTCAGTTGTGAGACGTGAGTTTTTATTTTTCTATCATTTTTGAAAGCATTTGAAAACAACGCAATAAATACCTGCGAAGTTCAATAAGCATTTCTCTGTCGGCATATTCCAATTCAATGGCGATACCGAAAGCTGTATCGACTTCAATTACAGAACCCCGTGCAACTTCATAATACCGTCTTCGCTCTATTAAAGATTTTCTTGATGATCCTTCTGCAATATTAAGATGAACTGATAAGGCTGCCTTTCTTATTTGTTGTGTCAGTGCAAATTTTTCTTCAGATGGAAACGTTTTTGTGCTTTTATAACAAAGAAGAACAAAAATTTTCGACACATTAAAAATGTCAAGCCTTGTATGTGCTAATTCAAGAAACATATTCTTTGTTTTGATTGGCAACTAAGATAAATCACCAAAATACCCAATCCATTAGGTGTTTATACTCACGCCTCACATCTCACTACTGACGATCTACATAACCTTCTTGAAATTCAATCTCACAGAATTGATCCCAAGCACCACATCACTCAATCCCATTGACAATGCACTGAATGTGGGATTTAAGAACCCCAGTGCAGCAACAGGAATTGCAATGATATTATATGCAAATGCCCAGAAAAGATTTTGTTTGATAGTGATATAAGTATGTTTCCCCAAACCCAACGACAACGGAAGATGCTGTAACCCATGATTCATCAGCACTACCTGCGCACTCTGCATCGCAATCTGTGACGCATCGCTTAATGAAATACCAACGGTTGCTTTTGCGAGTGCAGGTGCATCATTGATGCCATCGCCAACCATTGCAGTTGGCGCGATCCGGTTTAAAGCTGCGATCTTTTCTAATTTTTGCTGTGGTGTTTGCTCTGCAAAAAATTCATCCATACCGAGTGTCTTTGCTACCTGTTCGCATTTGATCTGCAGGTCGCCACTGAGTAAAATAGTTTTGACCCCTTTTATTTTCAGCAAGCGGATCACTTCTTTCGCTTCCGGCCTTATTTCATCTGCCACATCAATTGTACCTAACAGTATATTATTTTTGATCAGATAAATATTATGCGATCTGTCGTTCGTTAACTGCGAAGCTGTTTTAAAAGACCCTGCGGTGTATTGGTTCCCATCCTTATCAACCGCTTTCATTCCCAGGCCTTTTATTTCTTCAATCCTGTCCCAACGGATCTCATCTTTTGTTTTCCATTCTTTCGCAATTGTTTTGGCGATCGGATGATTGGAATATTTTTCGAGAGAGAAAGCAATACGCTTGAACTCATCGTGAGGCGTGAGACGTGAGCCGTGAGTAACATCAGTGCTTAACTCACGACTCACGCCTGACGACTCACGATCAAATAATTCAAATGTCGAAATAATAAACTCCCCTGTCGTTAATGTTCCCGTTTTATCAAAAACCACCTGTCTGATACTTTTAAATATTTCAAGGCTCTTTGCATTTTTAAATAACACACCGTTCCTGGCCGCCCTGCCCAAACCCACTGCAATTGCGGCCGGTGTGGCGAGCCCCATTGCGCAAGGGCAGGAGATCACTAACACCGCAATACTTCTCAATAAACTATTGCTGAATGTTTGATGGCCCGCAAAATAATTCAGCAATAAAGTAACCAATGCAATACCGATCACTGCCGGAACAAAAATGGCGCTGATCTTATCTGCGAGCTGCTGAACAGGTGGTTTTTCTGCCTGCGCTTCTTTGACCATTTTTAAAATGTTCGATAAAACGGTGTCATCGCCAACCGCTGTTACATAAGCTTTAACGGTTCCGTTATCAAGAATGCTTCCGCCGATCAGTTTATCATTCATCTTTTTAAATACCGGCGCGCTTTCGCCGCTGATGATGGCTTCGTTTACGCTGGCTTCTCCCCAAAGTATTTTGCAATCCATCGGAATAGTGTCGCCGCTTTTGATCAGTAAAAGATCCCCTACTTTTAAATGAATGCTCTCAACGGGAAATACATGTTCTGTATGTTTATCATCATACGCGATCATATTCGCCATTGATCTCTGGCTGGCCGCTAATTTTTTTAATGCCGATTGGGTTGTCTCGATAGATCTTTCTTCCATCCAGTTACCCATGAAAACGAGTGTGAGAATAGTGGCCGTTGTGTCATAGAACATAAACTGTTCGGGTTGGCCGATCAATGTTCCGTATAAACTATATCCAAATGCAGCAACCGCGCCAAGTGCAACCAGCACGTTCATATTTGGAACGCCTTTCAGTAAACTTTTTATCGCACTGCGGCCAAAGAAATCCATTCCCACAATAAAAACCGGGATGGTTAAACCAAGCTGCACATACGGATCCATCAACAAATGGATATGAACCCCCGGGATCATGTGAAGCATTAATGGCGCAGTAAACACAATGCAGAAAAGAAACCGCTGAAAATTATTTTTGAAAACACGCGTATCTTTTCTCGCATCAGATTGATCGCCGGTAACAACATGGTACCCCAATCCCTCGATCCCTTTGGCAAGCTCTTTTTTCGCAGCATCATCGGCCATTTCAAAACTTACCTCACCACCCATAAAATTTACTTTCACCTGCTGCATGCCTTTACCCTGCAGGTATTTATCTACTGTTAATGCGCAGTTGGTGCAACTCATGCCTTCTATTTTCCAGTTCACTTTTTCCACGGAGGCGGATAATTAGTAATTAGTAGTTAATAATTAGTAATTATTTTTTCAGTAGTGGTTAAAAGTGAATTCAATTACTAACTACTAATTATTAATTACTAATTAACAAAGGTAAGCCTGCTGCAAAAGTTGTATTGTCGAAATACGGATTATATCTTTACCGTATGGATGCAATCTTTACACTGAACCAGTTGAAACAGGTAGCCGCCGGTTTATGGAAAGAAGGGCAATCAAAAAAGATCTGGGCCTTTTATGCAGCGATGGGAACGGGCAAAACCACATTTATCCATGCATTATGCGAAGAACTGGGTGTGCATTCTGCTGTCAGCAGCCCTACGTTTGCGATCATCAATGAATATGCAAGCGATGTTGCCGGAACGATCTATCATATGGATTGGTATCGTTTAAAAAATGAAGAAGAAGCTGTGAATGCAGGCGTTGATGACAGCTTACGAAGCGGGCAGCTCTGTTTGATCGAGTGGCCGGAAAATGCTCCGGGGCTCTTGCCGGAAAACACTTTTCATATTACAATGGAGCTGCTGGATGAGCATACAAGAAGATTAGTTACAGGAAAAGAAACAGATAGTAACTGATTACGCACCATCCTCCGCCGTTTCCTATAAATGAATTAATTTTATCTCCATCAACCCAACCCGTCAATTATCTTATGGCAACCAAACCTTCCATCAGTCCATCATTCACTTACGAAACACTGGAAGAAGTGTTGGATGTAAAACCGCAGGGTGCAAAACTGCATATCGGTATTCCCAAAGAAATTGCTTTCCAGGAAAACCGTATCGCCTTAACACCCGATGCTGTTGGCGTTCTGGTTGCCAATGGCAATATGGTTGTTGTGGAACACAATGCCGGCGAAGCCAGTCATTTTTCAGATAAAGATTATGCAGAAGCCGGTGCAAGGATCGTATATGACCGCAATGAAATTTTTAAATGCCCCATCCTCGTAAAAAGTGCGCCGCCGGTTGAAGAAGATATGCCGCTGCTGCAACAGAATCAAACTATCATTTCACCTATTCATCTTTCTGCATTAAAAAAAGAATACATCGAGAAGATGATGGAGAAACGAATCACTGCATTGAGTTTTGAAAATTTTAAAGACGACAGCGGCACATACCCCATTGTCCGCAGCATGAGCGAGATCGCAGGAAGTGCGGTAATGCTGATCGCTGGGCAATACCTCAGTAGCTTTAATAAAGGCAAAGGCGTTTTGCTTGGCGGCATCAGCGGCATACCGCCAACAAAAGTGGTGATCATTGGTGCAGGTATTGTTGGCGAGTTTGCAACAAGGAACGCATTGGCACTTGGTGCATCGGTAAAAGTGTTTGATAATAATGTGTACCGTTTAAAACAACTGCAGAATAACCTGGGACAACGCATCTGGACAAGCGTGCTCGAACCGCGCATCTTATCCAAACAATTAAAAACATGCGAAGTAGCGGTTGGTGCATTAAGCAATGAATATGGCCGTGCACCGGTGGTGGTTACCGAAGAAATGGTGGCCGCCATGCGCCCGGGCAGTATTATTATTGATGTGGCCATTGACCGCGGCGGATGTTTTGAAACCAGCGAACTCACGAGTTATGAGGATCCTACTTTTGTAAAACATGATGTGATCCATTATTGTGTGCCGAATATTCCCAGCGGTTTTGCGCGTACCGCGAGCCAGGCCATTAGCAATGTATTGATGCCATTGATCCTTGAGATCAGCGATGAAGGCGGTATTGAAGAAATGGTATGGCACAAATTCAATCTCAGAGAAGGCATTTATATGTTCAAAGGCGCGTTGACGGATTTTTATATCAGCCAGCGGTTCGACCTGAAATATACCGACCTGAATTTATTGATCGCGAGCAGGAGATAAGGCTGGTAAAATTATTATTCCAGCTTGATACAATAGCAGGCGTACTCTGCCTTTATTTTCTCTGTCATACTATCGTATTTTATTATTATTTTTTCATTAACAAATCAGAATATAGTTTCTGAATCAATCTGCGAAATACTTTTAGTCATTGAATAGCGATTCTATTAATTTCTCCCCACACAATAGAATTTCTCCCTCCGTTCAATTTTCAATACTTAGCCATACTGTTTGACATCATTTCCTGAGCAGTGTGATGAAAAGGTATTTGTATGCCCATACGTATTACTTAATATTTAAAATCAAATCGAATGAAACCGATTATGAAAAACTTAGTACAAAAACTGCTCTTGTTGCTCGGCGTTGTCATCGTCATTTTCTTTTCCTGTAAGAAGGATCTCATCCATTCCGATGGGAATGATCAAAAGATCGCATCGATAACCGCTTGGCTTTTAAAACAAGAGAATCCAAATAAGCCGAATCGAAGCAAAAACATTGAAACATTGAAAGCCCATTTAATTTTTGCCGCAATGCATGAAGAAAATGACTTACGGGGTTCAACCGTGGTAATTCCTATTGACAATACGTTTCGATTACTTGCTAAAATGAGTGACGAATCTATTTTAAACTTAGTGGCACTCCTAAACAAAGATGGCAGCATCAGAAACGTGCATGTCGCCGTGTATGTGCCATCAAAAAACAAACACGTTTCCGAATTACCGAAAAACACTTTTCATAATATTTTTCATACGGGTACAGACATTACTGATGGGCAATATCGTTTCCTATCACCAGCTGGAAGTAAACAATATCAATTAGAATACAAAAGTGGTCTCTTGGCAGCAGCAGGACACTTCACAAGAAATCCAAGTAGTGGAGCGATAAAAACAACCAGTATACATGCTAACACACTAACTTGTAGTAATGTGTATTTGGTAACGACATACTATGTAGATGGTAATGAAATTGGAAGTGATGAGCAGTACATCGGTTTTACGTGTGATGGATGCGATAACGATATGTACGAAAGTTTATGTGGGAGCGATGACGAAGAAGGGGGTGGAGGAGGTTCAAACGTATATGAATATGTAAAAATGTATACAAAGACATGGCAGGTCTATAATGTAAATGATACTACAAGCATTTATGACACTGAAACTTTTCGCATTGAAGATGATTCCTTCGTCACAGGTGTAAGTTATGGCACCCCACAAGTCACACACCAACCCTATGGTAGTACATTTGCATATAGCACTGGAACAGGGACTCTTGCATTTGATTATAGCTGGGTGACAATATACAGAAACACTTCAATAACATATTCAGCCGACCCAGCCCCAATAGCTTATAATGGTCAGCAAACCTGGACGGTTCCACAAATAAAAAATTAAATTTACATTATGAGCATATCCGTTTTCTTTTTTAGCTTCCTGCTTGCGCTGATGTCGTGTGCAATTTCATCAAAGCATCCGGCAAATGCGCAGGCCGAACATGTCAGGGTGCGAACAACGTCCTATCACATCGCAAACAACGAGGCGACTGCATACCTTTCGTTCGCTAATAATGTGTGGTACAAAGATAGTGTCGGTATTACGCAGATGACTGCAATACAATCAGTGGGAACGCCAACAACAGATACGATCTTCACCGCTACGATAGGATATCGACTGGTGGATATGCGTAAAAAATGGGCGTACGAATACCGTAATCTTTCTGATACCGCAGCTATTATGAAAAAAATAGTACTCACAGATAGTGTTCTTTTAATTGGCGGCTGGAATTTCTTTCGGCCGTTCGATATTATTGTATATGACAGTCTTCGATCTGTCGGCGATACCACCATCAGCGGAATACGATATGCGCGATATAGATTGCGACAACTTTTTGGGGGCAACCAATATCTTAGTGAAGAATTATTCCGTTGCGACAAAAAAGGCTCGATCTTTACCTTTAGTAAGAAGTTAAGCGATGAAATTGGTTGCCCATTGGTAAAAAGAACTACCCTTACGCCAGACGGCAAGTTCCCGGTGAACTCCGGCGAGATCGAATTCGTATCAAACAATTTTCCCGATTCGATACAACGGGTATTTGCAGCATGGAAGCGCAACGTTCAGCTGTATCCAGTGCAATAAGCCTAATCCCAACATACCAAAAAACTGCCGCTCAATGGGCGGCAGTTTTATTGATAACCGAAAGAATTCATGCCGCTGTTGCTCGCCAGACGAAAATTTTTTATGGATTGATATGTTTGGCAGACTTACTTATTTTCGGGATTAGTTATTGAGCCCAACAACGACATAGGGATAAGAATGGTGAAAATTATCATTCCAGCTCAATACAATCAAACCCATTTTCATTCATTGTATGTATGATAAGGCCTGATTTATTTTCAGCTGTATCAACACGTAAAATATTATCGCAGTTTGCAAGGTCAAAATTCCATTTCGATGTTGGCAATAACGCATCCAGATGAACTTTTAATTTCTTTACCTCGCTGTTTTTTGTAACAGTGGTTTTAAAAACGAGGATCATACCGGTCATTTTTGATTCTGTTATATAACAATCAAAACCTGTTATTCCGGACAGGTTTTGATCGTTGTGATAAAATTTTCAGAAACTCATATCATCCGCACTGGGCCCGTAACTGCCGGGAATAGGTACATCCAGCAATCTTAAAAAAACACCCAGTTGCGCGCGGTGGTGTGTGATCTGGTTGAACGTCATCCTGATCACATCTACTTTCGGGTCGGCGCTGTAGATCTCTGCGCCATTGCGAAGCGTCCATATTTCATCCAGCGTTTCTTCTTTGGCGCCGGCTAATTCTTTCCTGCCTTCAATGATATTTTTTTCAAAATATTCCACCAGGGCCTTTGTATCATTGATAATAGTTGGATCGTATGGGTTTGCACCAAAATCCAGCTCGCTTGTATTCAGTATCATGCCAAGCCACAAAGGCAATTCAGCAACATGCGTGGCAAGCTGGCGGACGCTCATACTTTTTTCATGCGGCTTCCAGTCGTACTTGTCGTTAGGAACAATAGACAACATTTTGCGTGTGGTAACGGATTCCTTTTCAAATTCTTTTTGAAACTGTTTGATGTGTGACATAATGGTAAGTTTTGTTTAGAGAACAAAGGAACCATGGGGCAGTGACAGCCCTATGTCAACAGCAAAAGATTATTTTAATTTTTTGATAAGTGTTGCCAGGTTCTTCCTGATGATGCCGGTTAATGTTTCAGGTGTAACGATCTCGGCCCATTCGCCAAATAACAGGTACCATCTGGCAAAACCTTCAAGCGATTCTGTGAGAAAAGTCATTTCAATTTTATCACCCATTTCTTTTTGAGAAACAAAGCCATTATAAAATTTCTGCTCCCCTAAATGCCTGACGATATTTTTTTCAACCAACAGGATAATGGTATGCAGTTCTTTTTCTTTAGAAACTTTTGTGAGGAATGATGACAGCGTTGGATGTTCTTTTTCAAAACGGATTGCAGTAAGAGACAAATACCTGATATGGTCAACCCTGAATGTGCGGTAATCTTTACGCAACATACACCACGCAATGAGATACCAGTACCTGCCCATAAAAAAAATACCCACCGGCTCAATGTTACGGTTATTTTTTTGCTGCGAATGTTCTGAAAAGTAATCGATGTTGATCACCAGTTTTTCTGCAATGGCCTGTAATATCTTTTGCAGGTAACCGTTGTCTGTTTTTTGTTTGGAGAAATAAGGGCTGTCGATCACTTCAATATGCTGCTCCATATTTTCAATATGATCCCTTTCCGATAAACGCAGCACCGATTTTATTTTGAACATCGCAGCGCTGTAGGTTTCCTGTGTAGATGAATCGGTCAGTTTCTCCACTAATTTTTCAGCAGTAAGAAATGCAATGGCTTCTTCTTTTGTAAACATGACCGGCGGCAACCGGTAACCTTCCATGATGGAATAACCTATGCCGGTCTCGCCGATCACAGGAATACCGGCTGTTTCAAGCGTTTTGATATCCCGGTAAACAGTGCGTAAGCTGATAGAGAACCGGTCGGCTATCTCCTGCGCTTTTACCACGCGTTTTGATTGCAGCTGGATAAGAATAGCTGTTACCCTGTCTATGCGGTTCATTTTTTAGTGGAATTAAATACTCTGCGCCTTAGCGTCTCCGCGGTTATTTTACCGCAGAGGCGTTGAGCCGCAGAGATCAGGCGTCTTTGTTTAAGAAGAACAATTCTGAGATCACATTATTTTTTTCAGTAGTGGCTAATTCGCTTATCTGTCTGCATAACTCATTACAATCAGCCGCCGCTTTTTCATGATCGATAGCCCCGGCCTTTATCAGCTGCTCCAGTTCTAATTGTCTTTTTAAAATTTCAGAAGATAAAAAAGAATTCGCGATCGTTCGCGCCATTAAAAATTCCAGCACATGGCTTATGTTCAGGGTATATCCCTTGCCATCTTTTAAAAGTTGTTCTATATCCTGGTCTTTCATAATACAATGATGGGTTTTACAAACCCAGTTTCTTTTTATCTTTTTTACTCATCTCCGCTCCAATGATTTCTTTAGGGTGCGATGAAGTATATTCTTTAAAAGGTTCAAGCTGGCCTGCTTTTTTGCCATCAACATAAAAAGGCACGTGCAAAAAATTGTATGATGAAAAGCCAGCCGGCTGCGGTGTCTTCTCTGTGTTGATGTATAGTTTCTTTTCATCAAGATAAGAAACCGAAAACAGCACATCGTATTTTACACTTTGGTTGGCAAAAACGGCTATCGGCTGGCCGGGTATCACGTAATCTCCTGCCTGCACCAGTAATTTAATTGGCGCAAGTATCGAATAGTGGCTTAAGGTGCCATCCTTGTGTTCAATAGATACTTTATTTCTTTCGCTGTTATAAACCTGCTTTATTTTTTCGCTTTCTTTTACCTCGTCAGAACATTCATACACGATACCGGCGCGTGCGGCGCAGATAGTATCACCCAGTTTATACATAAAGTCAACTCCAATATAACCGTCTGGTTTTGTGCCAAGCCGTTCTGATACAGAGCCAGACCTGAACGTACGTAAACTATTGTTTTCAGTTACAGGAAGCAGATAGGTAAAAGAAGTATCAGGAATTTTATGTTGAGGCGTTCCGGGAAAAGACTGGTAAGTATACGCAAATGAATGAATGTTGGCTGATTTGTCGAACGTTAATTTGCCTACGGTTGAATGGCCTCTGTTAACTACTGTCAATGCTACATCGTTAGTGGCATTTGTGGAAAAACCTGATAGTATATAGATAAGCTTAACGGTATAATCTCCAAATGCCTGGCTGTCGGCAAAAACATTAATGCTCCTGTCCACCGGGTTTTGTTCGCTGCTGCAGGTGATCAGCCTCGGTTGTGCAATAACGGATGCGGTAAAAAAAACAAGAAGAATACTTAAAAGGTTGCGGAGTTTCATACAACGGTTTTTAAATGGATACTGAAACAATGATAAATAATATTACTTATTTATAATCTAATATACTCAGCTTTTCTGAACAAAAATCCATTTCCTGTGTATCGTTGCTGCTCACAATAATAAGTTTGTCCTGGCAATAATTGTTGATAAGTGTATGATACAATTCATAACCCGGTTTGTCTAAATTGGTACAGGGTTCATCTAATAACAGCACAGGCGTATCTGAAAATATTGCCTGGGCAAGTTTGATGCGTTGTTTCATGCCGCTGCTGAAATAACGGATCTGTTTATCAGCCGCTTTTTCCAAACCGATAAGAGACAAAATATCTTCAATGGAAAGTATTGCAGACAATGATTTGAACTGGTGATGAAAATGCAGGAATTCTTTCGCCGTCATTTCTTCCACCAGTTCCAGGTAAGGCGCGGCGATGGAAATATGTTGATAGATCTTTTCGGTTTCGATGATAGCCGATCCGCACGTTTGGTATGCCAGGCTACCCTCACTCAGATACATGCTGCCTGCAATTGCCTGCAGCAGCGTGCTTTTACCGCTTCCATTAGGGCCGGTAATTGCATACGACCTGCCTGCAACAAATTGAAGATCCACATGACGGAAGATCCACTCGCGGTTAAAACGTTTACCCACATCGGTAAGCAGAACCTCCATATCATTGGTAATTGCGGAAGAAGAATAATTTTCCTGAAGCTTATTCATGATAGAAAAAATAGCGTGAAGTGATTTTGAAATTGCGGATGGAAAATTTTGGAAATGCTTTTATCAAATGCAAATCGATACATAAAAAACAATTCCAAAATTTCCCGATTTCAAAATTTCAAAATCAAGGCCTCAATCCTCATCCATTGCACCCTTCACATAACGCTTGATAATACCTCTGCCGCTTTCACGGATAAATGTTACGATCTCATCCCTTTCATCGGTGGCGGGTAATTCTTCTTCAATAAATTCAAGCGCCTGCGTGGTATTGAAACCTTTGTTATAAATGGTTCTGTACACATCAAGTATTCCATTGATCTGTTGCAATGGGAAGCCTCTGCGTTTTAATCCCACACTGTTTACGCCGCCATAACTTAAGGGGTTACGAACGGCTTTGATATAAGGAGGAACATCTTTACTTACCAGGCTTCCACCAGCAATAAAAGTATGCTGGCCGATATTTACAAACTGGTGCACCGCACTAACGCCGCCAACCACAGCAAAATCGCCCATGGTAACATGGCCTGCCACCTGCACGCTGTTACTCATGATGCAATTACTTCCGATGATGCAGTCGTGTGCAATATGGCTGTATGCCATGATCAAACAATTGTTGCCTACTTTGGTTTTGCCTCTGTCGTCTGTTCCGCGGTTGATGGTTACGAATTCGCGGATAGTACAGTTGTCGCCAATTTCAACCGTTGTTTTTTCGCCGCTGAATTTCAGATCCTGTGGTATGGCGCCCAATACTGCACCAGGAAATACACGGCAGTTCTTTCCGATACGTGTTCCATCCATGATGGTCACATTACTTCCGATCCATGTGCCCTCGCCGACCTGTACATCGCCATGAATAACCGTAAACGGATCGATCTTTACATTCGGTGCGATCTTTGCATTCGGGTCGATATATGTGTATGGATGCGTCATCAGTTATTTTGATTGATGTATTATGATCTCAGATTTCATGTATTGATTTATTCCAAACTCCCAACTAACTATTAATTATTAACTATTAACTATTCACGTCTCACTGCCTCTTCACCACCTGCGCAACAAGATCCGCTTCAGTGGCAACTTTCCCGCCCACATATACGGTTCCCCTCATCTCACAGATGCCCCGGCGGATGGGCCCGGTGAATTCCATTTTTAATACCATCGTATCACCCGGCCTTACCATTTGTTTGAACTTACAGTTATCGATCTTTAAAAAATACGTATCGTAATTTCCTTCGGGCATCGAATTGATACAAAGTATGCCACCGGTTTGCGCCAGTGCTTCTATCTGTAAAACACCCGGCATTACAGGGTTTCCGGGGAAGTGGCCGGGAAAGAACCATTCATTGAAGGTTACATTTTTAATGCCAACAATATACGTGTCTGTTAATTCGATGATCTTATCAACCAATAAGAACGGGTGGCGGTGAGGCAATGTTTTTTCTATTTTCTCCAAACCATATACAGGCGGCATCGACGGATCGTACACCGGAACATCTTTTACATGCCTGTTCTTTTTGATGTACTGTTTGATCTTTTTTGCAAACTCCACATTGGTACTATGCCCCGGCCGGTTGGCAATAATGCGCGCTTTGATCGGATAGCCGATCAATGCCAGGTCGCCGATCACATCCAGTAATTTATGCCGCGCAGGCTCATTGGGAAAACGTAATTCGAGATTGTTTAGATAGCCTTCACTCTTTACTTCGATCTTATCGCGTTTAAAAACTTTTGCAAGCCTTGTCATCTCTGCATCAGTAACGGGTTTGTCAAC
>JABDAP010000044.1 GCA_013289065.1 Bacteroidota bacterium
GCACAGTTACAGATGTATTCGAAGCATTACATCATCCGATCGGAAGGCAAAGTATGAAAGGTATAGGTGCAACACCGGAAGGTATTGGCCAGGATGAGATCATTTATGATCTTATCTATGATCTTGGATGGGCCGCCGAAAAAATAAACCTGGATGATTGGTTGAAAAAATATGCAGAAAGCAGGTACGGCAGATCTGATGATAACATCCTGAAGGCTTTGCAGGTATTGCGAAGAACGGTTTATAATTCAAAATATGGTAAGCATGATCCACCTATTGAATCCATCATCTGTGCAAGGCCCGGTTGGAACAGGTCATCGGCATCAACCTGGGGTACGGGAGAACTGGATTATGATCCCGCCGAATTAATCAACGCATGGGAATTATTTAAAAAGGCATCTTCCTTTTTTAAAAATAGTGATGCATATCGATACGACCTTGTGAACCTTACCCGCCAGGTGCTTTCCAATTATGCACGCAGTTTGTATCGTCAAATGCAGGAAGCATATGAATCAAAAAACATCTCCCTGTTCAGGAGCCTTTCCGAAAGTTTTCTTTCATTGATCGCCGACCAGGACAGGCTCTTATCCACACGCAAAGAATTTATGCTGGGGCCATGGCTTGCTATGGCAAGAAATAAAGGAAAGTACCCTGCAGAAAAAAATTTCTATGAATGGAATGCCCGCACACTTATTACTACATGGACACATGAATTAAATGATGTGAATGATTATTCGTGCAGGGAATGGAGTGGCTTGTTAAAAGATTATTACCTGCATCGCTGGCAGATGTTTGTTGCTTACTCACTCTCAGTTATGCAAGGCGGGCCTGTTATTAAGCCGGATTATTTTCTTTTTGAAAAACAATGGACCTATGCGAAAGATACCTATCCGGTATTGGCCAAAGAAAAAGAGTTAACAGTTGTTGAAGCTGTATCAAAAAAATACGCCGGCATGTTTATGCAGCATTCATCTGCTCTTTCATGGCAGGGGCGTATCGGTATTAAAGAAGATCGTTCCGAAATATACTGGGCCGGTTCATCAGTAAAGACCTCTTTTAAAGGAGCAGGCATTGCCGCTACACTTAAAGATGAGAAGGGGCTTAATTACTATTTAATAATACTGGATGAAAAACCGGTAAAAAAGATCAGGCTGGATACAGCAAAGAGATCTTATTCACTGGTTGATCATCTAAGTGCAGGTATTCACACGCTTGAATTATTCAAATGCACGCAATGGGATAAGGGCAAAACATTTTTTTATGGATTCAATTTTCAGCCTGATAGTAAAACAAATGCCGTTATTGAAACGGGCAACAGGAAAATAGAGTTTTATGGAAACTCCATCACTTGCGGTAGTGCGGTGGAAGACAGCAATGGGCATAATTCAGGAGAGAGTAAATATGAAAACAATTATTTAAGCTATGCATCCATAACGGCAAGGCATTATCATTCGGCCTATTCCTGTATTGCCCGGAGCGGTATTGGATTAATGGTGAGCTGGTACCCACTGGTCATGCCTGAGATGTATGACCGGTTGGATCCATCGGATCCGGAAAGTAAATGGGATTTTTCATTGTTTGTGCCGGATATAGTAGTCGTGAATTTATTACAGAATGATTCCTGGATCCTGAAACTGCCGGCCAATGATCAGTTCAAAGAAAAATTCGGATCCACACCGCCAGCCGAAGATTTTATCGTTACTGCTTATAGAAAGTTTATTCGATCTATACGTAATAAATATCCATCAGCCAATATCATTTGCGTATTGGGCAATATGGATGCTGTTGCCGTTGGTTCACCGTGGCCCGGTTACATCAGCCGTGCGGTGACCTCAATGAATGACCACAAAGTATTCACTCATTTTTTTTCATACAAACAAACGCCTGGCCATCCGGATATCAAAGAACAGCAGGATATGGCGGCAAGCCTTGTCCGGTTCATTGATGCACATATCCGATGGTGAAGGGTTTCATTTTATTTCTATCATTTTTTAACCAAATAAACCAACAATTATGAAAAATCAAACAGGATCTCGTTTCCCCCGCAGGTGGGTGCTGCTGTTTTTTTTATTCTCAGCCGGCACTGCTTTTTCACAAGGTGTAAACAAAAGCCCGACCATCGATGCAATTGCTGACCAGGCGCTTTGTTTTACAAAAGATTATAAAACTATCCTGCTGCATGGCATCTCAGCAGGGCCTGAACTTACACAGGTTGTGCACCTGACAGTGAGTACAGATGCCCCGGAAATATTTGATGAATTGCAGGCAGGCCCATTGGCGAATAACAACGGCTATCTGCGATACCATTTGCAGAAAGGGCATTATGGAACAGCGAAAATAACCGTTACTGTAAAAGATGACGGAGGCACGGCTGATGGCGGAGTGGATGTATTCAGCAGGGTATTTACCATTACAGTGTATGGGCCGCCTGTTGTTTCTTTGCGATCCTCCGTGATAACAGAGAACGGAGGTACTGATCCAAAAACCGGATTCGCCATTTCACGTCCGCAAAAAATTCAGCTGCTGGCGATCGGCGCCGGTAATGATCATTACACATGGTATCCTTCCGAAAGATTAAGTGATCCTGAAATTGCTAACCCCGTATTTACACCGGCAGTAACAACGCCACAAAAATTCTTTGTCAATGTTTCCAATGGATCGGGTTGTTATTCTGTAGACTCCATTACCGTTAATCCAGTCTTAAAAGAAAGTCATACGATGGTGATTTCTGCTTTCCCCAATCCAACCCGCAAAAAATCGGTCATCAAATTCACGAATCAAAAAACCGAATATGTTTCCTTAAATGTTTACCAGCCTAATGGTTCCAAAGTTGCCAACCTGTTTTCGGGTAATGCGGTTGCACACCAGGAATACCAGGTAGGCTTTACAACCACCGGTTTATCTGCCGGTGTGTATGTGGTAAGGTTATCATCGCTGGGTGAACAGAAAAGTATTCAATTGATTGTGACACAATAGCAAATATTCAACAACCTATTATTTACGTTAAACTATCATGATATGAAAAATAGAATGATCATCTTATTCCTGTTGACTGCTCTGACAGTCAGCTTTCAGAAGGTATCTGCTGCTACCACTTATTATTTTTCGCAATCACTGGGTGCAGATGCGAATTCAGGTACAGACTCAAACCATGCAAAAAAAAGTGTGAGTGCTGCAATGGCATTAATGGGGTCAGGTAACACGATCTTATTTAAACGGGGTGATGCCTGGTACCTTCCATTGTTTTCTATGGATCTTACGGGTAAGTCTAATTTTACCATTGATGCCTACAGTTCACCATCTCTTGGCCAGCCCATCATAGCAGGTATGTCCATTCTTACCAATACCAGTTGGGTATATGATGGATCCAACCGATGGAGATATGCCATAAGTTATGACAGTATCTACCGCGTAGTTGTCAATGGAGGCACTAAATTGAATATCAAATATGAGATAGGCAAAACCAATATCAAGACTTCTTTAGTAAATACTTCAGAATATTATTTTGATACAGCCGCAAAAAACCTTTACCTGTATACAGGCTCAGCAACCGTAGGCCCCCAGAATGTTGAAATTGTTCCTGCTTCCATTGCCAATCCAACCGGGTTCTCTACTATTTTGCTAAGCGGCACTTCCGGCGTGACGATCAAAAACCTGGATATACGCGGCGGTTCCAAATGGAATATTATGGCAGTATATGCACCAAGCAGTAATATAACGATCGATCACTGCACGCTGGAAAGGGCAAGTTCATATGCATCGGGTTTACTTGTTGGTGACACACTTAAGAGCTCCGCTAATTATGTATCGAATGTTAATGTTACTAATAATGTGGTCGATAAGTCTTTTACCAGTTACGAAAATAATACAACGTTATTTCTTGCCGGTGACGGTATTTTTTTCCTGAACGCTGTCGATACCGGAAAGATCACCGGGAATACCGTTCTTGATTTTGGCCATGTTGGTATATCACTTACTTCTTATTATGCAGTATCACCTAATATACATGGCGTTCACAATGTAACGGTTGAACAGAATGATGTTTCGGCAGGTGTTTCAGGGTATATGCATGCACTGGATGTTTCCGGATTACCCGGACTGACAACTTATAATGTGATCAAACGAAATAATTTTCATGATTATACCACAACCTGCCATTTACAGGGCAGTAACAACCTTTTCTTCAGTAATATATTTAACGGGGTTGTGGCAACCAAACAAGCTAATCAGTCAGTTCAACCCTACGGTGGAGATATGGTACCATGGCGAAGACCCGAAGGTATCATGGAAGCTGCCGATAACTGGATATTGAATAATACGTTTGCAAATACCGGAGGGTATGGTTTATGGGTAGGCTGGGGAGACTCTGCTATGCCGTATAATTCTAATGTCACCAATATCAAGATCGCCAATAATATTATATACAATTTTCTGGATCACCCTTTTCTGCATGATTCACTTGGCTTGAATGTAGATACATTCGCAACGGGAGTTAATTATTACAGGAACAATGATTTTTACTCAAGTGACAGTACATCTATCTGCGTCAGGTTTAAAAAGTATCCCTATTTAACAGCGAGCGCATTTAACAGTGCATTATTATGTAATACTGATTGCAGTAACAATACCCAATCTGATCCAAAGTTTACAGGATATTTTGTTTTGGGAACCAGTATTTTGTCAGCGCTTAAAAACGGTGGTATCGATTACTCATCCTTTATATCAGGTTACATTCCATTGAGTGAATTTGTGGATTATCTGGGGAATCAATGGCGAACCGGGACCCCGGGACCCAGCAGGGGGGCTATACAACAATAACGAATGAGAACGTTACTGGAATTGATTCGGGAGATTGCAACAAACATTCACGCGCATGTAATTGCCGACAGGCGGCACTTACATGCGCATCCTGAATTGTCGTTCAATGAATTTGAGACGTCTGCTTTTGTAAAGAAACGGCTTGCTGAAATGTGTATTCCTTACCAGGCAGTTCACAATACGGGTATTGTAGCGATCATACAGGGCGCTTTGAAATCTGACCGCGTAATTGCGTTGCGTGCAGACATGGATGCATTGCCCATCACGGAAACCAATGTATCAGCTTTCACATCACTTAATCATGGTGTCATGCATGCATGCGGCCATGATGCGCATACAGCGTCGCTCCTGGGAACAGCAAAAATTCTAAACGAATTAAAAGCGGATTTTGGCGGAACGGTAAAACTGATCTTTCAACCTGCAGAAGAAAAACTTCCCGGTGGCGCCATTGGTATGATCAAAGAAGGTGTGTTAGATGATCCCAGGCCAACCGCTGTATTCGGGCAGCATGTAATGCCAACTATTCCTTGCGGGAAGATCGGAATATGTAAAGGAAAAGCAATGGCATCAATGGATGAATTATTTGTAACGGTACACGGGAAAGGTGGGCATGGTGCAGAGCCTCACAAGAATATCGATCCTGTTTTGATAGCATCGCATATTATTGTGGCCTTGCAGCAGGTAGTTAGCCGTAACATCGATCCTATTGTTCCTTCCCTGCTTTCTTTTGGCCGCGTGATCGCTGATGGTGCGATCAATATCATACCCGACAAAGTATGTATGGAAGGTACTTTTCGAACCTTTGATGAAGAGTGGCGAATAGCGGCGCATGAAAAAATGCAGCGGATCGCGATCGGTATGGCAGAATCGATGGGAGGCTCCTGCGATTTTACGATCGTTAAAGGGTACCCTCATTTAATTAACCGGGAAACACTTGCAGACCGAACACGCATCTGTTTGGAAGAGTATGTTGGAAAAGAAAATGTAATGGAAGTAGATCCATGGATGGCTGCAGAAGATTTTGCATATTATTCGCAGGTAATTGATTCCTGTTTCTATTTATTGGGAACACGCTGTGAGAAAAAAGGGATCACGGCTTCTTTACATTCCTCCACATTTACCATCGATGAAGATGCATTATTAATCGGTTCCGGCCTTATGGCTTATATAGCGGTAAGGCAGCTGGATAACGGACAGCATGCATTCGATTGATCAGTTGCATACACGATCTATATTTTTTGCAGTGTACAGGCCTTTGGGTTTCCGATGGCTCCCTCAAACATTGCGATCACTGACTTCTATATAGCCGACGGCTCACTTTAAGGCAGCCTGCGATATGCAGAAGCCGTTATTCTTAATTATATCACCGTACTTTGTCATACGGTTAATTTAGCTGGTATTTTTTATCGGCACAGAAATTTATCAGTAACATACATACTACACCATCTATTGAGGAATATCGAAGTTCATTTCAGGGATCATAAACAGCAATTATAAAAATGGCCGGCAAAAAGAGATCCAACAGACTTATCCGTTTCTGGAAATTGCTTGGGCCTGGTCTTGTAACAGGTGCAAGTGATGATGATCCGTCAGGGATTGCTACTTATTCCCAGGCCGGGGCACAATACGGGTTGTCTACACTCTGGACGGCGCTCATTACATTTCCGCTTATGGCGGCTATACAGGAAATGTGTGGCAGAATTGGTTTGGTTACTTCGCAGGGTTTAACGGGAACCCTTAAAACAAATTATTCAAAGCCTGTTTTGTATGTAATGGTATTGTGCAGTTTTCCTGCTATCGTTATGAATATAGGCGCCGATATTGCGGGAATGGGTGCTGTTGGAAATTTGCTTTTCCCTTCCGTTAACGCCATTTTTTTTAGTGTTGGTTTTACCGTCCTGTTACTGGTGTCAATCATTTTTTTGCCTTACAAAAAAATAGCATCTGTGCTTAAATATTTGTGCATGGTGCTGCTGGTTTATTTGGTTGTGCCATTTCTGTACAAACAAAACTGGCAGATGGTTTTTAAAGGAACATTTATTCCAACTATAAAATTCGACAAAGATTTCATCAGCATATTGGTTGCTATTTTAGGTACTACCATATCTCCTTATCTTTTTTTCTGGCAGGCAACAATGGAAGTGGAAGACAGAAAGAATAAAAAAACACTGGTGATCAATAAAGTGATCATCCAAAATATGAAGCGGGATGTTGATTTCGGAATGTTGTTTTCAAATCTTGTCATGTTCTTTATTATCCTTGCTACGGGAACAGTTTTATTCAATGCCGGTATTCATCACATTGATACGGTAGAACAGGCGGCAGAGGCGTTAAAACCATTGGCCGGTAAATCTGCTTATCTGCTGTTTGCCATTGGGGTTATCGGAACCGGGCTATTGGCCATCCCGGTTTTAAGTGGTTCACTTTCCTATATCGTTACTGAAACATTTGGCTGGAAAAAAGGGCTCGACAAGAAATTTCACGAAGCAAAAGCATTTTATGTGATCATTGCCATTTCGCTTGCGCTCGGGTTATTAATGAACTACATTGGCATTTCACCTATCAAAGCATTGATCTGGTCGGCTATACTTTACGGAGTTACTGCGCCTGTTTTGATCGCTATTATCCTTCATATTGCCAATAACAAAAAAGTGATGCGGGAATATACAAATGGGAAACTCTCGAACATCCTTGGTTTTGCAACGTTGATCCTGATGACAGTTGCTGCCGTAGTCCTGCTGTATTTAACTGCCACAGGTAAATAAACTGCCGGAATAAAAGCTATCCGTTTTATCGTAAGAAATTAACCGGGATAAATGATGGTTGTCATATATGAAACTGAGAAAACTCATATCGGCCATTTACCTGATGAGGCTCATCTAATTGTATGAGCAATATCAATTTTTATCAATCACCGGCCTGTTACTTTTAAATCCTAAAACTAACATGTATGCATACTGATATGTCACCAGAAATCCGCGAAGTAATGGGCGCGCTCCAGCGATGTTGAGTTTGTGGAAAAAGGAATGCTTGATGATTATCATCATATCGCACTGATACAACACTATTGATCCAAAACTGTTTTATCACATGTTATTACTAATTCAATTCCGGTATTATGATCGTTTATTTTAATAAACCCGTTAACCATCCAGGGCAGGGTATAGAAACCATGAATAATGAAAGCGAAACCAGGGAAAAGCCGGGCTACATGCTTTCATCGGAATGTATTTCTTCCCCTCATGGATTTATGGTAACTGCTTTTGCCTTTGAAGAATTTCTTACACATAATTCATTGCATTACCCGCTGCATAACCTGATGCAGTTATTGAATAGCGAAAACTATGCTAACCTTTCAGATATAGCCGGCAAAGCCAGATCCTTGTTACGGCATGCAGAAATACCAAACCGACTAAGGTCATCTATTGCAATGGCCTATAAAGATCTTGGTATTAACGAACCCGTTCTTGTTAGTATGCAAACTACTTCTGCTGCCAATGAAAATAAGCAGAGTGTTTTCGGAGAACATAAAGTAATTGAAGCGGTAAAAAAATGTTTTACCGGATTATATGCAGAAGACGCTATCAGGTACAGGCAGGAGAATGGCCTGGTACATGATAAAGCGGCAATGGCAGTAACCGTACAGAAAATGCACCGGCTTCCGCAGCATGTTCGGTTAGCAGATCCACAGTTGCTGAATTAACCCGGCGTATCCTGTATATATTACTGTTTCAGTTTTCAGAACCCTGTTATCAAACAGGGTTTTTTATTGTTGATCTTCTCTGCCTCTAATCAAAACATCGGCCGCAACCACTCTTGATAAGAATCAGTTATGTTAATGACAGTCATCATTTTTCCCTGCTTCGGCTGAATCTACATTTGTCTTCAATAAAGAAATAAATAACCAATTCATTAATAATCAAAATCAGTTTTATGAAAAAAGTATTGTTACAGACAAAATGGGTCATCGCGTTGTTTTGCATCCAGTTTGTTTCAATGGCGGCAACTGCACAGGTTAAATATCATGCAAAAGATAATGTACAATCAATAATTAAAGGTACTTCTACCTTGCACGATTGGAGCATGCAGGCTTCCAAAGGCGAATGCATTGCCACTTTTACATTGAATGCAGCCGAGAAGTTAACCGGGTTGCAGTCGCTGTTTTTTTCAATGCCTGTTGAGGGCCTCAAAAGCGATCATTCAGCAATGGACAAGAATGCTTACAAAGCATTGAAGACATCACAGTATCCGGTCATTACTTACAATCTCAGTTCTGCTTCACTCGCACCGGATGGCTCTATCAAATGCCAGGGCAAACTAACTATTGCAGGCACAACGGTTGATGCCGGCCTGCTGGCTTTTGCGAAAGTAAATCCCGATAAAAGCATAGCCATTAGCGGTACTAAAAAGATCAGCATGAAAGATTTCAATATCGAACCGCCAACTTTTATGCTTGGCGCTATCAAAACAGGGAACGATATCACTTTACAGTTTGACCTCACACTGGCAAAACAATAAATGCTAAAATCAATCAATCAACCCAAAACACATTATTATGAAAAAGCAAACTCATCACAAGCATAACCTGCTGATATTGCTGGCAGGCTTCCTGCCTGTACTGGCAATGGCACAGCAGCCTGTTATTTCAAATTTCAGGGCATACGACAAAAACGGTATCAATGTATTTGAAGACCCCAAAGATTCTGTTTCTTCTTTCAGTGGCCTGAAAATAAGATTCGGTGCGGGTTTTACACAACAGTTCCAGAATCTCACACACTCAAACGATGGCGCGTTGAACAACAATGCTGGTTCTTTCAGCGGAGTGTCTGTTCCAGGAAATAAACTAAAAGTGATCACTGCAGGGTTCCAGACTGCTATGGCTAATTTATTTATGGATGTACAACTGGCAGATGGTATCAAATTAAACATCACCAGTTACCTCTCAACCAAACACCACAATGAAACATGGGTAAAAGGCGGTTACATCCAGTTCGACAGACTGCCGTTCAAAGCACAGATCTGGAAAGACATCATGAAAGTAACAACCATTAAGATCGGCCACTTTGAAGTAGACTATGGCGATGAACATTTTCGCAGAAGCGATGGAGGACAGGCTTTGTACAATCCATTTATGGAAGGAAATATCATGGATGAATTTGCAACAGAGATAGGCGGAGAGATCTATGTAAAAAAGAATGGCTTTTTTGGCGTAGTGGGTCTTACCAATGGTATGATCAAAGGAAATGTAGACTCAATGTACAAAGCATCTAACCCGGATGATGAACTGCATAAATCCCCTTCCGTATTACTGAAAGCAGGATTTGATAAACAAATTACAGAATGCGCCCGTTTGAGATTAAGTGCTTCTTATTATGGTAACCAGAGCAGTGGTGGTAATACTTTGTTTGGCGGCGACCGTGCCGGATCTAACTACCAATATGTAATAGAGGAGAACTCTGCCAATCCAAGCAGTACAACCGGAGCAGGAACACCATTGGCTTTTTCAGGCCGGTTTAATCCCGGTTTTAGTAAAAAGATCAATGCTGTTATTGTAAATGGATTGTTGAAAGTACACGGACTGGAATTATTCGGAACATGGGAGAAAGCATCCGGAAGAACTTCAAAAGAAGCCAGCGACAGAACTGCGAGCCAGTATGCAGTTGATGGTGTTTACAGGTTCGGAAAATCAGATGATCTTTTTGTGGGTATGAGGTATAACTCAGTTTCAGCAAGGCTTGCTGATAATCCTGCAGGTACAGGAGCCGGCGCTATCACTTACACCGGCGCAGTTAACGTAAACCGTTTAGCTTTTGCAGGCGGATGGTTCATGACCAAAAACATTCTTATGAAAGCCGAATATGTGATCCAGAAGTACAACGATTTCCCTGCGGCAGATTATCGCGCAACAGGCAAGTTCAGTGGCTATGTGATAGAAGCGGTTGTCGGATTCTGATAAAGTGCTTAAGCTGATCAGTTTTTTAATGCCGGGATGCTTAATCATCCCGGCATTTTTTAAAATGTTTCATTCTCTTTAACCGCGTTGTATGAGCCCGAAAAAAAATAGTATCATTTTATTCGCTGTTGTATTCATGGTTGTTTTTGTTTCTGCAACAGACAAAGCGCCTGCTTTGATAAAATGGATCATACTAAAAGATTGTACGGTAAGAGTAAATGGAAGCACCAATATCAATAAGTTCAGCTGCAGCATTCCTGAGTACCAGAGATCAGACACGCTTACCTGTTACAGGCCGGGCAATGAGGTTCCGGTTGTATTATCGGGCCGTCTTGCATTGCCGGTGATCAGTTTTGATTGTAATAATAGTATGATGACAAATGACCTGCGAAAAACGCTGAAGGCAAAAGAATTTCCATCGCTGAATATTTATTTTATCTCGCTCGAAAAATATCCAGAATTAAATCATGCGCAGGAACCGATTACCGGTTTAGTGAATATAGAACTGGCGGGTATATCAAAAAAGATAGAAGTTAATTACCGTTTTTCAATGGATGAGCAGAAGATCATTCACCTGGTGGGTACACAAACCATACGCTTCTCGGATTTCCTGCTTGTGCCGCCAAGAAAATTAGGTGGAATGATCAGGGCCGATGACAGGCTGGATGTGATATTCCGGATCAATTTTAAAAGAATAGCTGACTCATGATCACTGGGTTCAAACAAAATAAAAATTCAAGGGTTACTTAATAAATTTTACAAAACGATTTATGAAAAAAATATTTTTATCAGGATTAACAGCGGGCATTATCTTATTTATTATCAGCTATGGCGGATTGTATACAGCCATACATTACTTCCCGTCGTTTTTTGTTGATTATAACAACCCGTTGTTCAACTCTAATGGCGACAGGGATATTTTATTCTATTCACACGCATTTATTTTCAGTTTCGCTTTATCCTGGTTCTGGGAAAGGTTCAAGGGCCTGTTCAAAGGCCATTTTATTTTGCGTGGCCTCGAGTTTGGATTTGTGTACGGTATCATCGCACTTGTACCTGTTATGTGGATCACTTTCAGCTCGCTGGATATCACTTTCACTATGGTATCAAGCTGGTTCTTTTACGGTTTGTGCCAGGCTATTATTGCAGGTATTGTATTTGCCAGGACAAATCCATGATCTAACAAAAATCAATCAGTAACCATGTATACAACCGCATTTATTTCAGCTGAAGAAGCAGTTACCTGTATTAAATCGGGCGATCGCGTGTTCATTCATGGCAGTGCAGCAACGCCTGCATGTCTTGTTCACGCCATGCAAAAAAGGCACGATGTACTGCGCAATGTAGAATTGGTAAGTATCACCAACCTGGGCGGGGTAAACTTTAATGCAACTGAATACCGCGAAAGTTTTTTTTTCAACTCATTATTTGTTTCAGAAAATACAAGAGACGTTGCCAATGGTTTGTATGGCGATTATGTTCCGGTGTTCCTGAGCCAGATCCCCCAATTGTTCAGAAAAAACATTTTGCCTGTAGATGTTGCGTTGATACAGGTTTCACCGCCCGATCTGCATGGGTATTGTTCATTGGGTACTTCGGTTGATATTGCAAAAGCTGCTCTTGAAACAGCCGTCATCGTTATCGCACAGATCAACTCGAAAATGCCGCGAACACATGGAGATGGTTTTGTACACATCAGCCAGCTCCATAAAATGGTATGGCATGAATGCGATCTTCCTGAAGTAGATTATTCGGCGCATGCTTCTGATGCGGTGAAACGCATTGGACAGAATGTTGCCGCATTGGTAGAAGACGGGGCCACATTGCAACTAGGTATCGGCAGTATTCCGGATCAGGTATTAAAAAATCTTTACGCTCATAAAAATCTGGGCATACATTCTGAAATGATCTCTGATGGCATCATCCCACTTCTTGAAAAAGGTATTATCAATAACAGCCAGAAAAAATTAAACATCGGTTGCTGCGTTACAGGATTTATGCTGGGAACACGAAAACTATATGATCTTGTTGACGATAACCCGCAAATAAGGGTGATGGATATTGCGTATGTGAATGATACGAGTATCATCAGGCAGAATCCCAAAGCAACGGCGATAAACAGTGCGATAGAGATCGATCTTACCGGCCAGGTTTGCGCAGATTCAATCGGAACCTACCAGTATTCGGGTATTGGCGGGCAGATGGATTTTATACGAGGCGCTTCTTTATCTGAAGATGGAAAACCGATCATTGCATTACCTTCTGTTACTTCAAAAGGCGCTTCGCGCATTGTTCCTTTCTTAAAAGAAGGAGCAGGCGTTGTAACCACAAGGGGCCACGTGCATTGGGTAGTTACAGAATATGGTTCAACTGACCTGTTCGGAAAAAACCTGAAACAACGGGGAAGAGAACTGATCAAAATTGCACATCCCGATCAACGTGAATCTCTTGAAAGAAGTTTTTTTAAAAGATATGGATAGCAATAAGCACCGGGGATAAAAAAGGAACAGCTGATCGCTGTTCCCTTTTTTATGGCATGGATCTGTTAATAAATGGTAGCGTATTCTCTTAACCTTAAGAAACGTTCATTTATTTCTTTTTCGTTTTCAGCAATTTTCCTGAAAATATCGGCCTGATTTTTCATACCGGCCATATCGGCCAGGTAAGCAGTAGTGTTGTATGAAGAGAACTTATAATCGTTAACAGATAAAATGTTTACCAACAGGCCGGCATCCCGTGTAGCGGCAGACCGGCAGTAAGAAAGTTTAAGATCTGTTTCAGTAACAAGTGCGCGCATAACCAGATTAGGGAATGATCTTAGTATGATGTATTCTTTATCCAAAAAACTGCCCATCATATCAATATGCTGCCGCACAAGCCCAAGGTAGCTGTTCAGCGTTTCTTTCAGTTGTGGCGAAGCTGCCGCACGCGACCATGCAAGGATATGATTTTGTAACAGAAGTTCAGCAGTAAGCATTTTTTGAATTTCATAATCAACCAGATCACGCCGGGAAATGATTTCAGGATTTTCGTGTGTCATATCATTAAGTTTTAACAAACTTATTCTGTAGCACCCTCTCATGCAATGACTGTCCTCAACCGTCGCAGTGATTTGCGTCATGTAGCCCTTGCCATAATTAGCGCCTCTGATTTACTGACAAGTGTCATATACGCTGTTATTCGCCGTCATATTTTCTGTTGCAGTGCCATACTAATTTTACACCTGAATGAATAATAACCATACAATCATGTACGATGAAAAAAATAATTTTAGCTTTTTACAATGATGAATTTTCTGATAGTGCAGTGGAATTGATCTGCAGAATGAATGCTTCGTGCCCGTTACAGTTAACAGCGGTTTCGCTGCAAAGACAGGTTGTTGAAACACCCATTTATCCGGATGGCACATTCGGTATGTTTTTACCTTTAACACAAAGCCTGAAAAAGAAAGTACCAACCGATAACCTGGAAAGGCTGGAAAGCATTTGTGTTGAAAACGGGATCCGGTACCGCTTGCAGAAAGATGTTGCGGATCTTACATTGGCAGGATTACAAACAGAAAGCCAATTCGCAGACCTGCTGATCATAGGTAGTGAGATGATCTATAATGACCAGGAAAAAGCATCCATTAATGTAATGCTGGAAGACCTGCTGCATTATATCAGCTGTCCTGCATTATTGGTACCTGAAAAATTTGAGTTGCCAACAAGCCTTGTTCTTGCTTATGATGGCAGTAAAGATTGCGTTTTTGCGATCAGGCAGTTTGCTTTTCTTTTTCCGGAACTGCTGAAGCTTAATACGCTGCTCGCGTATATCAACGACAACCCCGATAGTGAGATCCCTCATGAAAAGGAGATCGGCGACCTGGCAGCAGCTCATTTCAGTAAGCTGACCTTTTGTATCATGGAGTCAAAAAAAGAATTTTCAAACTGGATGGCAGAAAGAAAAAATTCCATGCTTGTTTGTGGTTCGTATGGAAGGTCTGCATTTTCGCAACTCATCCGTAAAAGTTTTGCAAGAAATATCATTGCGAATAGCCATGTGCCGGTTTTTATCGCACACAGATAAAATATGTGCTGCAACTGACGAATATCATATCAGCTGTCATAAAGAGAATTTAGTTTTACTTCTAAACTTAAAATTATGAAACAGGAGATCAAAGACGACCAGACGATAGAAGAGGTACAGGAAATGTTTCATCACCTGTTTCCTTTTCTGAAAGTAGATTTTTTTGAAAGACATACGAATGGGCTTTTAAAAAATAAACGGGATCAACCCATTATCAACAGGAATAAATTGCTGGGCGAATTCCGGTTGGATAAGATCGACGATGGGGAGCTTGCTATTACAAATAATATAAAAGTAAGAGAGTTCGAACAGTATATTGATGCAACCTATTGCCTGCATGCGCAGGTGTTCAGGCGTTCCGGAAATGTTTGGCTCGAAACAACTGTAACCGGCAACTGGACGCTTGAAGAACAAAACAGGCAGGGAGAACTTATTACCATGCAAATGAAGAGCAGGGCAAGCTGAAACGGCGTCAGTTTCTTAACCCACTAAGTTTATCTGTTCTGAGAATAGTTATTTTAGCGCTTTTGATATCGATCAATCCTTCCTCCTTAAAATCACTCAGTGTACGAATGGTACTTTCTGTTGCAGTACCGGCGAGATGTGCAAGGTCTTCCCTGGAAACCTGCATGCTGAATGGCGCTTCGGTATTTGTCTGGTAAGTGTTTTGTAACTGAAGAAGTGCATCGGCTACTTTTTTTCGTACTGAATTATAGGCCAGCTTTACCAGTTGTTCTTCTTTCTCTACGAGGTTATTGCTGATCATCTGTATAAATTTCTTGGCCACTTCTGCATTTTTATAAATGAGCGAAAAAAAATCTTCTTTTGGCAAAAGATATATTTCACAGTCTTCCATGGCGGTGGCAGTATCTGTATACCTGCCTTCTTCGAGCAATGCGTGGTAACCAAAAAAATCACCCGCTTTATATAAAGCTGTTATCAATTCTTTTCCGTTCTCGGCAAACTTTGCTGTTTTTATTTTTCCGCTATTCAAAAAGAATATTCCCCTTGGGTAATTGCCATCGCGGTATACCTCATCTTTTTTCCGGTATATATTGGCTTCTTTTTCCAATGTTAATTTTTGCAGGTCGGCCATGTCTTTTACTTCCGCTAAAAAACCGGTAATGCCTTCCAGGTTCTTACTGAATTCCTTTTTTAGTATACCGGCTTTTTTTATCCTGCTTTCAATGGCACTCATTAATTCAATTTCGCTGAAAGGTTTGGTGAGATAATCATCGGCGCCCATTTCCATGCCCTTTCTCTGATCGCTTCTTTCAGAGCGTGCTGTCAGAAATATAAAAGGAATGCCTGCTGTTCTTTCATCTTTGCCAAGCAGGTGAAGCACACCAAAACCATCGAGCACCGGCATCATGATATCGCAAATGATCACATCCGGAATTTCGGATTGGGCAAGTGTAACGCCCACTTTACCGTTTTCAGCTGTTATCACCGTATAGCCCGAGAGAACAAGGATCTCTGCAGTATTTTCCCTGATATCATCATTGTCTTCAATTAACAGAATTTTCTTTTTCATCTTGCGTTTGATTTGGGATAGTAACAGTAAACGTGGTTCCTTTATCGATCTTGCTTTCTACCTCTACACTTCCGCCAAGCAGTTCAACATATCGCTCCACAATGTTTAATCCAAGGCCCGTCCCATGTATATTGGTTGCATTGCGGCCACGGAAGAAACGGTCGAAAAGATATGGTTTGTCTTCATCGCTGATGCCAATACCATTGTCTTTTACCACTAACGATATGGTTGTGTCAGATATATGCAGGTTGATAAAAATAACAGACTGTACATCAGAGAATTTCAGTGCATTGGTAACAAGGTTGATAAGTATGATCCGCAATATTTTTTTGTCAAGGAACACCTCCGTATTGCCTGTATGTATGTAACGGATCTCCTGGCCCTCTTCTGCAACCTGTGTAAGTTCTTTAACAAGTTCCTGTAAAAAATCCGTGGCATCGAGTTGCTCCGGGATAATAATGATCCGCCCTTCTTCAAGTTTCGAAATAGATAACACATCATCCAGCAGGTCAGTCATATTGTCGATAGATGCTTTGATTCGTTTAATATGTTGCTGCTGTTTTTCTTTGTTGTTGCTTTCGCCGTATTTTTCAACCAGTGAAAGCGATGACAGGATAGTAGTTAACGGCGTGCGTATCTCATGTGATGCCATTGTCACAAACCTCGATTTCATTTCATTCAGTTCTTTTTCTTTGGCAAGCGTTTCATTTAGTTCTTTACGCGATCTTTCGAGCTGTTGAAGTGCTTCTTCGAGTATCATCGTCCTGTCTTTTACCCTTTTTTCCAGTTCAAAGGCCAACGATTCGAGTTCTGCTTTTTGTTGTATGATAGCACGTTCATTTTTTTTGCGTATCGAAATATCTATGATAAATGCAATGATAAAATTTCCGGTTTCAGTTGAATAGGGGCTGAGGCTGATCTCAACCGGGAATTCCCTTCCGTTTTTTGCCATTCCAAAAAGATCCCGGCCACTTCCCATAGACTTTGCATGCGGGTTGGCATTGAATCCTTTTCTCAGTTTGCTATGGTCAACGGCAAAACGACCCGGCATCAGTATCTCCACTTTTTTCCCGGCCAGTTCACCCGCTTCGTATTCAAATAATCTTTCAGCTGATGCATTGGCAAGCTGAATGATACCGGCTGTATCAGATACCAGGATGCCTTCCGTAGCGAAATCAAATAAGGCTTTGAATTGTTCTTGGTCTGAAATGTCCTGCATTGATCAAAATTATTTTACAACCCGGGCAAATATGCAGATTAACGTTAGCACGGAATATGACATTCGTCATTTTTGGGTACGATGGCGGCAATAATATTGCCTTTTAAACTTTCTTACGGCTTTATCATCCCTTGATCAGCAGGTGCAATGTTTCCATTGTGGCGAACCATGTGTTTCTCGGGTGTTGCATGTTGCGGTCTTCCGGGTTCAAACCTGGTACACATAAATAATACTTTGGATAAGCCGCCTGGAAATATGTACATTGGAAGGAAAATTTGTTTTAATCTTATCAAACAAAAATGGTTAAAGATTAAACAAAACTTTTTCGATTTATTTGTCATAACTGTTATGCATCTCCCCACATAATGCAGGTATTTTATTATTACGAAGAACAAAACTAATATAGCGCCATGCAACGGTTTGAAGCATTATTTAATCATGCCACCATGGGAATAGTAATGGCAAGCAGCTCGGGTAAAATACAGGCTGTAAATCCATTTGCCCTTAAGCTGTTTGGGTATTCGGTTGAAGAAGTAATTGATAAGCCGGTTGAATTGCTGATCCCTTCACGCTATCATTCAAAGCATGTACGCAACAGGGAAACTTTTACAAAGAATCCTCACAACAGGCCAATGGGTGTTGGCATGGATCTTTTTGCTGTGAGGAAAGACGGCACCGAATTCCCGGTTGAAGTAAGCCTCAGCAATTATATGAATGAAGGCGAGCAGAATATTCTTGCTTTTATCAGTGATATTTCCATACGCAAAAAAGCAGAAGCAGAAATTGTAAAACTGAATAACGAACTGGAAGAAACCATCGAGCAACGCACACACGATCTCAAAGAAACATTGCGGCAGCTTGAATTGTCGAGAGATAAACTGGAAGGTGTACTGTCTTACCAGAAAGCGCTGTTTGATAATGCAGGCGTAATGATCATTGCTACTGATGAAAAAGGGATCATCCGTTTATTCAACCCTGAGGCTTCAGTAAATATGGGTTACAGCGAATCTGAAGTATTGAATACAAGCGGGATGATCTTATTTCACAATGCAGACGAAATTGAAAAGGAAAGAGCGGAGTTATTGAATGAATACGGCATCGAGGTTGAAGATGATTTTTCTGTACTCGTTGAAAAATCAAGGCGAGATATACATGAAGAGAAGGAATATACTTTTGTAAGAAAAAACGGAACCACTTTTCCCGCTGCCGTAACTACTACGGCCATTAAAGACAGCACCGGCAAAATTACAGGCTTTATGGGAATTGCCATTGATATCTCTGAAAGAAAAAGAGCGGAGCAGGAACTACGCGCTTCACTTGAAAAGGCAAGGGAACTGAGTGAACTGAAATCACGTTTTGTTTCTATGGCTTCGCATGAATTCCGTACGCCATTAAGTACAATACTTTCATCAACTTATCTTATCGCAAAATATTCGTCTGGCGAGGATCAGCCCAAAAGGGAAAAACATATCCAGCGGATCATTTCTTCGGTTAACATGTTAACAGATATTCTCAATGATTTTTTAAGTGTGGGCAAAATAGAAGAAGGAAAGATACAGGTACGGCGCGCACATTTTAATATCACATCGCTTGTAACCCAGATAATAGATGAGATGCATGCCAATCTTAAGAACGGCCAGGAGATACATTATGAACATACCGGCGAGGAAGAAGTTTACATAGATCCATCCATGTTTAAGCATATTATCATGAACCTGGTTTCCAATGCCAGCAAATTTTCACACAACAACAGCATTATTGAAATAAAGAGTTCCGGTACACCGCATATTAAAATATCAGTGAAAGATAATGGAATGGGAATCTCGGATGAGGATCAGGTGCATTTGATGGAAAGATTCTTCCGCGGTACCAATGTTGCTAATATTCAGGGAACAGGTTTAGGCCTTCACATTGTTTCCCGTTACGCAGAATTGATGAATGGAAAAGTGGAATGTTACAGTGAACTGGATAAAGGAACTGAATTTGTTGTCAACTTTGCTACCGATGCCAACTGATATGAAAAAAATATTATTAATAGAAGATAACGATGACATCCGTACCAATACCGCCGAAATACTTGAACTATCGGGCTATGAGGTGTTCATGGCTTCGAATGGTAAAACAGGCATCGAACACGCGATACAATACAAACCCGATCTTATCATCTGCGATATCATGATGCCTGTACTGGATGGATATGGCGTGTTGCATGCGATCCATAAAAACCCTGAGATCAGGAATGTACCGTTCATATTTCTTACAGCAAAGACAGAACGTGGCGATCTCAGAAAGGGAATGGAACTTGGGGCAGATGATTATCTTACCAAACCATTTGATGCTACGGAATTGCTTAATGCGGTGGACAGCCGCCTCCGGAAATTTAACCTCTTAAAAGAAGAGTTGGCGCCTGGCCTGGAAGGAGTAAAACATTTTATGCAGGAATCGTTGGGCAGAAATGTATTTGAAACGCTTACAGAAGGAAAGGATGTAAATACCTACCGGAAAAAACAGAATATCTATTCAGAAGGCAACCATCCCAACAGGCTATTCTATATTGTAAAAGGTAAAGTAAAAACTTACCGCAGCAATGATGATGGCAAAGAACTGGTAACAGATTTGTTTAGTACGGGCGATTTTATCGGCCACATTGCATTGCTGGAAGGAACTGTTTACAAAGACACAGCGGAAACGCTTGAAGAAACCGAACTGGCCGTTATACCCAAAGAAGAGTTCAATAATCTGGTGAACAATAATAAAGAGGTAGCACTAAAATTCATACGCCTGTTGGCAAGAAATGTTTCTGACAAAGAGAACCAGTTGCTGGGGCTTGCCTATAATTCATTACGCAAAAAAGTTGCGGAAGCATTGGTGTTCCTGCAGAAAAAAAATATAAACAACAGGGCGATGAAAATTTCACGATTGATATCAGCAGGGAAGGGCTCGCCACCATCGCCGGTACAGCCACAGAATCATTGATCCGGACATTGAGTGATTTTAAAAGTGAGAGACTTGTGGATGTGCAGGGTGGATGTATTAAGATACTGGATGAGAAAAAACTGATGAATATGTTCAATTGATTTTGCGTTATGTTCTCGCTTCTTAGGTCATATCAGCTTTTGTTCTGCTATGTAATTTTTTTGAGCGATAGAGCCTCTAATAGACCAAAAACCAACTTTCGTTGGTTTTCAATCAATTATCAAAAAATTAGTGAACCGGATTGGATTCGAACCAATGACCCCAAGCTTAGAAGGTTTGTGCTCTATCCAGCTGAGCTACCGGTCCATGAAATTGAGCCGCAAAATAACGGAAAAATTGTGAGGCTGACAAACAGAATAAGCTTATTAGGCCGATAGCCCATAGGCCATAGTTCATGGTTTATGGACTATCAGCCGAATCCCTTTACTTTGCGCCAAACGATTGCCTGATGAGTTATAATTATCTTCCCCTTGACCGTAAGTGGCTGCATTTCGGCCAGGTTAAAAACCTGCTGGATTACGAACAGCTTGTATCCATCACTTTCGACGCACACGAACGCATACTGGCCTGCCGCGAATATCTCGATAATAAAATGGATGACAAAGAACGCCTGTTCTATGGTATCAATACGGGTTTTGGTTTTTTACAGAATGTAAAGATCGATGCGAGCCAGATAGAACAACTGCAATACAATTTACTCGTGTCGCACGCATGCGGGCTTGGCAAAGAAGTTCCAAAAGATATTGTGAAGCTGATGCTGATGTTAAAAATAAAATCACTCAGTTATGGCAACAGCGGCGTACAGATCGCAACAGTGATCCGTTTGATGTACATGTATAACCATGATGTGCTGCCGGTAATTTACACGCAGGGTTCATTAGGCGCTTCGGGCGACCTCGCTCCGTTGAGTCATTTAAGTTTGCCCCTGATCGGCCTGGGTGAAGTTTACCATGAAGGAAAGAAAATGAAAGCAGCTGATGCGATGAAAAAATTTGGATGGGAGCCGATCCACCTGCAAAGTAAAGAAGGCCTCGCACTGATCAACGGTACGCAATTCATGAGCGCTTATGGGATGTACTGTTTAAAGAAAGCCGAACATCTTCTGCAAATGGCAGACCTGGTCAGTGCATTGTCTTTTGATGCGTTTGATTGTGTGAGCGAACCGCTTGATCCGCATATACATTCACTTCGCGCACACAAAGGGCAGGTGCATACTGCTGAAAACCTGCGCAGTTGTTTACAGGGCAGTGCGATCGCACAACAGGCAAAAGAACAGGTACAGGATCCGTATTCGTTCCGTTGTATTCCACAGGTGCATGGTGCGAGCAAAGATGCATTTGAACATATACTTGGTGTATTTGTACGTGAAATAAATTCAGTAACCGATAACCCGAATATTTTTCCGGAAGATGACCTCATATTGAGTGGCGGAAATTTTCATGGGCAGCCGCTCGCTTTATCGCTCGATTATTTAGCGATCGCGATGAGTGAGATCGCCAATATATCTGAACGGAGAACATACCAGTTGATCAGCGGACAGCGCGGGTTGCCTTTATTTCTTGTAAAAGATGCCGGGATCAATTCCGGTTTTATGATACCGCAATACACAGCAGCAGGCATTGTTAGTGAGAATAAACAATTATGCACCCCCGCATCAGTGGACAGCATCTCATCGTCCAATAACCAGGAAGACCATGTAAGCATGGGAGCAAATGCCGCAACTAAATGTTTACGCGTAATAGACAATGTTGAA
>JABDAP010000045.1 GCA_013289065.1 Bacteroidota bacterium
CCTTTTGATAATTCAATAGGCGTATGTGTTGCTGATGCATCTTCAAAACTTTCAAATGTAAACACCACTTCTTTTTTACTGTCTGATGCTTCAATGATCAAACCCGGCAGGCCACCCAGTTTCCATGGGCCGTTATTATATGGCAACTGGCTGCAGAACCATGCTTCATAATCACGGCCGCGAAAATGTGCGGTTGCTTTTTGACACGCAAGTCCTTGTATGGTTTTTGTATCTGTACTTATCTGCCAGTTAATAACCGGCATAGGTTCTTCAATAAAAAATTCTTTCCCATAATTGCTTGATGAATTTTCGAGTTTTGCAGTTGCATTATTTTTGATTATCATACCTGTGCTAGTACCTCTTGCTGTGGGCATTGTAAATGTGCCGCCGGCTTTGGTTGTCACCGACATATTACCGCCGTTCACACTTATGCTTGCTATATTGGTTGCATCGTTGCTGCTACTGCCTGTGTTCTCTTTCCATGTTTTATCAAACACTATCTTGTCATAACTCGTATACATACTTGAATTACTCCCGAGATACAAAACCATTTTTTCCGTATTCGGAGATTCAGGTTGCGTGGTATCCACTACATAGGAAAAATTATAGTGTACCGCAGCAACCGCACTATCTGCCTGCTGCGCATGCAATGAAAGATGAAAGAAGCCGGTCAAAAAAACTAAAGCAGTTTGTTTTTTCATAACAGTTGTTTAAGTGTATGAGGAAAATATTTTCCGGCATAAACTTATAACTAAATAATTAGTTTAACAACTAATTATTTAGTTAATTGCTGTTTTCATTAATCATTTAATAACAGGTTCGTCTTTTTCAATGGGGTTATTTTGTTGCTTGGGCTTTACCTGTTTGCCATCAGGGCTGATAAATGTGCCGGTAACGGTAATCGCTTTAAGGCCTCCGCCACCTGCTGCAGAACTCGTCATTCCGTTCACCATCGCTGCACGGTCCCTCTTCATCGCTTCATTGAATTGCGTTAATTCCTTCGCCGTTGTTTTGATCGCTTTTTTAGAAAATTCGATCGGCGTATGCGTTCCTGTTGCATCTTCAAAACTTTCAAATGTAAACACCACTTCCTTTTTACTGTCTGATGCCTCAATGATCAAACCCGGCAGGCCGCCGAGTTTCCAGGGCCCGTTGTTATAAGGCAGCTGGCTGCAGAACCACGCTTCATAATCGCGGCCGCGAAAATGTGTTGTTGCTTTCTGGCAGGCAAGCCCTTGTATCGATTTCGTCTCGGTGCTGATCTGCCAATTCATTGCCGGCATCGGTTCTTCAATAAAAAAATCCTTGCCATAACTTGAAGAAAAAGTTGCGAGTTTGGTTGTTTCATTATTTTTCATCAGCATCCCCGGTGTACCGGCTTTTCCAAGGTTGATGGAAGTACCTGGCGTACCCACGAAAGTTCCGCCGGTAATCGTACCACCGTCACTAACAGTAATATTTGTAACGCCGCCTGAAGTAGCAACTTCACGAACATTTCCGGAAGCATTGCCTCCATTCATTTTTTCTTTTATCGCTTTATTAAACAGGATCCTGTCGTAACTCATATACAAGCTTGAGTTTGTACCCAGATAAAGGATCATTTTTTCTGTATTGGGAGACTCGGGTTGCGTAGTATCGATCACATACGAAAAATTGTAGTGAACGGCAGACACTGCGCTGTCTGTTTGCGCATGTAATGAAATATTCAGCAGAAAAATAAAAAGTGCGGAAACAATTAATTTTTTCATACCTGTTAGTTTAGTTGCTGTGAAAGATAGAGCGATATAAGGTTAATGAAACTGGATTTTCGGTTAATCAAGGTTAAAATCGGGGCATATTTCCTTCCATTTTATCAATTGAAAGCAAAAAATCATCGCACATACTATTTCCGAAAACATATATTTACAAAAAAATACATCATGGGAGTATCAGATCAATTAGCGCAGCTGAAAGCAGAGAAGGCAAATGCCAACCTGAAAGCAGGGCAGGATTTTCTGTCAGCTAATAAAGAAAGAACAGAAGTTACTGAATTACCAAGCGGATTACAATACGAAGTACTCGTTACCGGCACCGGCGAAAAACCACTGGCCCATAATGAAGTTACCTGCCATTACCACGGCACAATGATCGATGGAACTGTTTTCGATAGCTCCGTTCAAAGAGGGCGCCCGGCTTCATTTCCATTGAACATGGTGATCAAAGGCTGGACCGAAGGTTTGCAACTCATGCCCATCGGCAGCAAATGGAGATTTTTTATCCCACCCCATTTGGGCTATGGCGACAGGCAGGTCAGCGCGCAGATAGGCCCGAATAGTACATTGATATTTGATGTGGAACTGATCAGTTTCAAATAATTTTGAAAAGTACAACTGGGAAATTTTGAAATTTGAACAAATCAATTCCAAAATTTCCCAATTCCAAAATCCATTAAGCAGTCATCTCGCTCAACTCCAGCCATCTCAATTCTTTTTCCTCCAATAACTGATCTATCACAATTATCCTTTCGCTTATTTGCTGAAGTTCTTCAAAAGGCAAATTGCCTGTGCCCATTTTATCGGTAATCGATCTTTTTTCCTGTTCCAGTTCGGGCATTTCTTTTTCCAACGCTTCAAACTCACGCTTCTCTTTAAAGCTCATTTTCTTTTTAGCCACAGAAGTTTCACTCACGATCGACGACTCACGATTCACGACAGATTCAGTTGATTCTCCTTTGCTTTTCCTTTCCTGAAATACTTCCCATTTATTTTCTTTCTTCTCATTGTCTTTTAACCAGATCCGGTACTGTGTATAGTTTCCCGGGAAATCACGCACTTCGCCATCACCTTCAAAAACAAATAGATGATCCACAAGCCTGTCCATAAAATAACGGTCGTGACTCACGATCAGCACACAACCCTGGAACTCGCTTAAAAAATTTTCCAGCACCGCCAGGGTAGGCAGGTCAAGATCATTGGTGGGTTCATCGAGTATTAAAAAATTGGGATTGGTAAAAAGTATGGTAAGTAATTGTAAACGTTTTTTTTCGCCGCCGCTTAATGAATTCAGGTACGTGTATTGTTTATCAGGCGTAAACAAAAACAATTCAAGGAACTGCGCCGCACTTAAACTTCCGCCGTTGGCCAGCGGGAAGTTTTCGGCAAATGTTTTTACATACTCTATCACCCGCATGTTTTCTTTGATCACCAGGCCCTGCTGCGAAAAATTTCCAAACACAACTGTGTCGCCTATATTGATCTTGCCGTTATCCGCCGGCTCGATCTTTTGCAGCATATTCAAGAAAGTAGATTTGCCAACACCGTTCTTTCCAATGATCCCAACCCGTTCGCCTTTACTGAATGTATGGTCAAAGCCCTTTACTATTTTTAAGTCGCCGAAACTCTTGTATACTTTTTTCATTTCAACCACTTTGCCTCCCAGTCTGCTCATCTTTACCTGGAGCTGAACCTGTGCGTCTTCTATCTTTTGTTTGGCCCTTGCTTCCACTTCATAAAAATTATCCTGGCGGCTTTTGCTTTTAGTGGTTCTCGCTTTGGGCTGCTTGCGCATCCATTCTAATTCTTTGCGGTATTCATTTTTTGCTTTATCAATGCTTGCCAGTTCGCTTTCAATACGTGCCGCTTTTTTCTCAACATAATTTTCGTAATCGCCGCGATACACATACATATTCTCTCTTTCCAGTTCCCATATTTCTTCGCTGACGGCATCAAGAAAATAACGGTCGTGCGTAACCAGTAACAAGGTTACATTTTCCTGATTCAGGTAATTCTCAAGCCATTCGATCATTTCAACATCGAGGTGGTTGGTGGGTTCATCCATCATCAATAAAGTATGCTTATGGTCAAACCCGATATCGATCAGTGTTTTGGCAAGCGCCACTCTTTTTCTTTGTCCGCCGCTCAACCCGCTCACCGGCTGCTCAAGGTGGTGAACATTCAGCTTTGTCAGGATCTGTTTTACTTTTACTTCAAAATCCCATGCATTTAGGTCATCCATTTTTCCAAACAGTTCCACCAATGCCTCACCGTCCTCGCTCTCGCTTGCCAGCTCATATTCGCGGATAACATTCAATACAGGGTGGTTTGTATGGAAAATATTTTCCAGCACCGTTTTCCCTTCATCAAATTTTGGATCCTGTTCAAATAAAGCAACGGTCACATCTTTGTGGATGAACAGTTTTCCTTCGTCAACCACTTCATCGCCATTCAGTATCCGTAAAAGTGTGGATTTCCCTACTCCGTTCCTCGCGATCAATGAAACTTTGTCGCCCTCGTTAATATGAAATGAGATATTCTTAAAAAGCGGATTGATGCCATAACTCTTGGTCAACCCTTCGGCAGAAACATAATGCATGGCGCGAAATTAGCTAATAATGAGTTAGGAGTTAGAAGTCTGGAGTCTGGAGTTAATTTTTTACTCCAGACTCCAGACTTCTAACTTCTAACTTTCTTCTCCTCTTCCTGTTTTTCGTGTGTCAATTTCAAGTAAATTCGCGTTGTCTATGAAAAAGATAGAATTGGAAATAGTGGCCCTTTCGCACAGCATTACCCAAACCCATTCATATGCAGTGGTATTGGGTGAGGTAAATGGCCTGCGCCGTTTACCCATTGTGATCGGTGGTTTTGAAGCACAGGCTATCGCGGTAGCGCTCGAACATATGCAGCCCAGCCGCCCGCTCACGCACGACCTGATGAAGAATTTCATGAATGCATTCAGCGTGGAATTGCAGGAGATCATCATCAGCGATCTGCAGGAAGGCATCTTTTATTCAAAACTGGTTTGTTTTACAGAAAATGATACGGTTGAAATAGACAGCCGCACCAGCGATGCACTCGCACTGGCCGTTCGCTTTGGTTGCCCTATTTATACTTATGAACATATTCTTGAGAACGCCGGTATTTTAATGGAAGACAGCGGTGATAAAAAACTAAAAGGCGAAGCAGTAGGCATTAAAGAAACAGGCGGAAACCGCGATGACCTTCATGCAATGAACCTCGAAGAACTGCAAACGCTTCTCAATGATGTACTGGAGCAGGAAGATTATATCCGCGCCATCTCTATCAGGGATGAGATCAATAAAAGAAAATAATTTGGTGAATGGACAATGGTGAATGGTGAATTGATCCATTACGTTCATCAACCATCGTTCACTATTCACCATTGCCCATTCACTATGATCCTCTTCCCCAACTGTAAAATTAATCTCAGCCTCAATATCATCCGCAAAAGAGAAGATGGATACCATGATCTTGAAACCATTTTTTATCCTGTGGAATTAAAAGATGCATTGGAAGGAATTAGTTTGGGAGAAAGCAATCCTGAAGCCGGCGTTTTATTCAGCAGCACCGGTTTAGAATTTCAAGGTGATGCTGCCGACAACCTTTCTGTAAAAGCATGGCATCTTCTTAAAAAAGATTTTCCTGCCGTACAGCCTGTACAAATGCACTTGCATAAAGTTATTCCGATGGGCGCCGGGCTCGGCGGCGGCAGCGCAGACGGCGCTTTTAGTTTACGCCTCATTGATCAACTATTCAGGTTGCATCTTTCTCATGAACAACTGGTCAATTATGCTTTACAGTTAGGAAGTGATTGCCCCTTTTTCATCCTGAATAAACCCTGTTATGCAACAGGCCGTGGCGAACAATTACAGGAGATAACACTTGATCTTTCCGGTTATCAGTTTGTGATTGTCTATCCCGGAATACACGTTTCAACGGCTGAAGCATTTTCAACCATACTGCCTGCAAAACCTTTACGATCCGTTTCATCAATTATACAATTACCTGTTCAGCAATGGAAAGAATTACTGGTAAATGATTTTGAAAGACCGGTGTGCAGCATATATCCTGAAATTGCTTTTATAAAAAATGAATTGTATCATAAAGGCGCAGTCTACGCATCAATGACAGGCAGCGGCAGTTCTGTTTATGGAATATTTGAAAAAGGTGTGCTTCCCGGTTTTTCATTTGATGCTTCATACAAGGTTTTTTCTTGCTGACATGAATTTTATTTCCTCTGCACGATTTATATAATACCTGCTGCGAAAACTCCCGGACGCTTCTCCTCATCAACGAAACAATATGCACATAAACAATAACACTTGTTAGTTTAGCATATTGACAATATTCAACAATTCATTCAATTATTTGAATATTATCAACTTATCTGGATAATTTATCTATATCGTATTTGATTACGCGTGATTTTTTGCATAAATTACAGCACGATTGCCCGCCGTTTATTTCCTGAATATTAATTCGATTGTACATGCTTGTTTCAAAACACAGCGGGGGATTGTATGACCCATCATTTGAACATGATGCCTGCGGCATTGGTTTCGTCGCAAATATCAAAGGCAACAAATCACACCAGCATATTGCAGATGCATTAACCGTATTGGAAAATATGGAACATCGCGGCGCCTGCGGTTGTGAAGTGAATACAGGTGATGGCGCCGGCATCATGCTGCAGGTTCCGCATGAATTTTTCTTTGATGAATGTTTGAAAATGGGCGTTCACTTACCCGCATTTGGCAAGTATGGTGTGGGTGTTATTTTCTTTCCGAAAGAGATCCGGCAGCGCGAGGAATGCAGGGATATTTTTAACCGCTCCGCAGAAAAACTCGGGCTCGAAGTTTTAGCCTACCGCAAAGTTCCTGTAAACAAAGATGGCATCGGCCCTACCGCATTATCTGTTGAACCATGTATGGAACATGTGTTTGTGGGTTGTCCCGACCATATCACCAACCCCGATGATTTTGAACGGAAACTGTTTATACTCCGCAATCACGCAAGCCATACTATCAGCAATACAGTAAAAAAAGATGAGATCGGTTATTACATCGCATCGCTTTCATATAAAACGATCATTTATAAAGGACAGCTCACCAGTTTACAGGTTCGTGGTTATTTTCCCGACCTGAGCGATAAAAAAATGGTATCGGCATTTGGCCTCGTGCATTCACGCTTTGCAACAAATACATTTCCGTCATGGAAACTCGCGCAGCCATTCCGTTACATCGCACATAATGGCGAGATCAATACATTGCAGGGCAACCTGAACTGGTTACGCACAAGTGAAAAAGGTTTTACTTCTCCGTATTTTACAAAAGAAGAAATGGATATGCTGTTGCCAATTGTAACAGCGGCGCAATCAGACTCGGCCTGTCTTGATAACATGATCGAACTCTTAACACTCACCGGAAGATCTTTGCCACAGGTGATGATGATGCTCATTCCCGAAGCGTGGGACGGCAATGAACAGATGGATCCTGTAAAAAAAGCATTTTACGAATATTACGCCTGTATGATGGAACCCTGGGACGGCCCGGCTTCCATTTCATTTACAGACGGAAAAATTATCGGTGCAACACTCGACAGGAATGGGTTGCGCCCATCGCGTTATCTCGTAACACATGATGACCGCGTGATCATGGCATCCGAAACCGGTGTGTTGCCGGTTGATCCATCCATGATCAAAGAAAAAGGAAGATTGCAACCCGGTAAAATGTTTGTGGTTGATATGGAACAGGGCCGCATCATCAGCGACGATGAAGTAAAGCAATCCATCTGCTCGCAAAAACCTTATGCAGAATGGTTGAATAAATACAAGATCCGTTTGGAAGAATTACCTGAACCGCGCGTTATGTTTACACATCTCGAACACGACCAGGTTTTTAAATACCAGAAAGCATTTGGCTATTCAACAGAAGACCTTGATACGATCATCGCACCTATGGCGCTTGATGGAAAAGAACCCATCGGTTCAATGGGCACCGATGTGCCGCTCGCCATTCTTAGCGAACAGCCGCAACATTTAAGCAGTTATTTCAAACAGCTTTTTGCGCAGGTTACCAATCCACCCATCGATCCGATCCGCGAACGAATGGTGATGTCGCTCGCAACATTTGCAGGAAGCAATGGCAATTTATTAGTGGAAGACCCATTGGCCTGTCATAGTGTTGCATTGAAACATCCCGTATTAAATAATCATGAGCTTGAAAAAATAAGAAGTATCGATACCGGAATTTTCCAGGCAAAAACATTACAAACATATTTTCGCGCCGATGGAAAACCGGGTTCATTAAAAGCGGGGCTCGACCGTTTATGCCGTTATGCGGTGGATGCTGTGGAAGACGGCTTTGAAGTAATTATTTTAACCGACCGCGCCATTGATTCCGATCATGCACCCATTCCTTCATTGCTTGCAACATCGGCAGTGCATCATCACCTTATCCGCAAAGGGTATCGCGGACAGGTTGGTATCATCGTAGAAGCCGGCGATGTCTGGGAAGTGCACCATTTCGCCTGCCTGCTTGGGTTTGGCGCAACAGCGATCAATCCATATCTCGCATTGTCTTCTATCCGCGACATGAAACTCGATGGCAAACTGCAAACGGATCTTGATGCCGAATACCTCAAAAAGAATTATGTAAAAGCAGTGAATGAAGGATTGCTGAAAGTATTTTCAAAAATGGGTATCTCCACTTTGCAATCATACCAGGGCGCGCAGATCTTCGAGATCATCGGTTTAAACAGAACAGTGGTTGATCAATATTTTACCGGCGCCACTTCACGCATACAGGGAATGGGGTTGGATGAGATCGCGAAAGAGATCTTAGCCAAACACTTTTTTGCATTCAGTAAAAAGGAAATTCCTATCGACAGGCTTCCTGTTGGCGGCATCTATCAGTGGAAACGCAAAGGCGAGTTTCATTTGTTCAACCCGCAAACCATACACCTGTTGCAGCATGCAACAAAAACGAATGACTATGCCACATTTAAAAAATATTCAAAACTCGTAAACGATCAAAGCGAAAAAGCCTGCACTTTACGCAGCCTCTTTCGTTTTAAAAGAAACCGGCCATCGATCTCTATGGAAGAAGTGGAAACGGCTGAAAACATTTACAAACGTTTTGCAACGGGTGCTATGTCTTTCGGTTCCATTTCATGGGAAGCACACACAACGCTGGCTATTGCAATGAACCGTTTGGGTGGAAAAAGCAATACGGGCGAAGGTGGCGAAGATGAGATCCGTTATGAAAAATTACCCAATGGCGATTCCATGCGCTCGGCGATCAAACAGGTTGCCTCTGCGCGTTTCGGTGTAACAAGTTATTATTTAACACAGGCCGATGAATTGCAGATAAAAATGGCACAGGGTGCAAAACCCGGTGAGGGCGGGCAGTTGCCGGGACATAAAGTAGATGACTGGATCGGCAAAACAAGACATGCCACGCCTGGTGTGGGATTGATATCACCGCCACCGCACCACGATATTTATTCGATCGAAGATCTTGCGCAATTAATTTTTGATTTGAAAAACGCCAACCGCGCCGCACGCATCAATGTAAAACTCGTTTCCAAAGCAGGTGTGGGAACCATTGCAGCAGGTGTTGCAAAAGCAAAAGCCGATGTTATTTTGATCTCGGGCCATGATGGAGGAACCGGCGCCTCTCCTATCAGTTCCATCAAACACGCAGGGCTTCCATGGGAACTGGGCCTGGCAGAGACGCACCAGACGTTGGTAAAAAATAAATTACGCAGCCGCGTAGTTGTTCAGGCAGATGGCCAAATGAAAACGGGCCGCGATATTGCGGTTGCCGCACTGCTTGGTGCAGAAGAATGGGGCGTAGCAACGGCTGCATTGATCGTGGAAGGTTGTATCATGATGCGCAAGTGTCACATGAATACTTGTCCCGTTGGCGTTGCTACACAGGATCCCGAATTACGCAAACGTTTTACCGGCGACCCGGATCATGTAGTAAATTTTTTCCGTTTTATCACGGAAGAATTAAGAGAGATCATGGCAGAGCTTGGTTTCAGAACCATCAATGAAATGGTTGGCCAGGTTGATTCACTGGAGATCCGTGATGATATCACACACTGGAAATATAATACGCTTGACCTCTCTGCAGTATTGTATAAAGAAGAAGCATCTGCCGGCACAGGTTTATACAAACAGGAAGAACAGGATCATGGCATCGACAATGTGCTCGACTGGAAATTACTGGAAGCGGCAAAAACAGCGATAGATAAAAAACAAAGAGTGGCGGCATCATTCACCATAAAAAATACAGACAGGACAGCCGGAACTATTTTATCAAACGAGATCACAAAAAAATATAAAGCGGAAGGTTTGCCGGAAGACACGATCCACTTTACTTTCAACGGAACAGCCGGGCAAAGTTTTGGCGCCTTCAATACAAAAGGTGTAACGCTCGAATTGGAAGGCGATGCCAATGATTATTTCGGAAAAGGGTTAAGTGGTGCCAAATTGATTATCTATCCCTCTAAAAAAGCAACCTATACGCCCGAAGAAAATATCATCATCGGCAATGTTGCTTTTTATGGAGCAACATCCGGCGAAGCATATATAAGAGGTAAAGCAGGCGAAAGATTTGCAGTAAGAAATTCCGGCGCAAATGTAGTAACAGAAGGCGTTGGCGATCATGGTTGCGAATACATGACCGGCGGAACAGCCGTAATACTCGGGAGTACCGGCAGAAATTTTGCAGCCGGCATGAGCGGTGGCATTGCTTATGTATATGACGTGAATGGAGGATTTGAACAACTCTGTAACAAAGAAATGGTAGATCTTGATCCGCTCGATCAACCGGATGCGCAACTTTTACATGACATGGTTACCAGGCATTACGCTTATACCAACAGCAGCGTTGCAAAATTTGTATTGGATGATTTTGATAACCAGTTAAAGAATTTCGTCAAGGTATTTCCTAAAGATTATAAGAAAGCTTTGGCGGAAAGAAGTGAAAAACTAAAAGTGAAAAGTGAAAAATAATTTTGAAATACAAAGATCAATCTCAAAATTTCCCAATCCAAAATTCCAAAATTTATTAAATGGGTAAACCAACAGGCTTCATAGAATTCACCAGGGAACTTCCTGCAAAACGCTCTGCGAAAGAACGTGTGAATGATTACAATGAATTTGTAGAAAGATTACCGGAAGAAAAACTCAACCAGCAATCAGCACGTTGTATGAATTGCGGTGTACCGTTTTGTCACAACGGCTGCCCGCTCGGAAATATCATTCCTGAATTCAACGATGCCGTTTACCGGAAAAGCTGGGCAGAAGCATATGAGATATTAAGCGCAACAAATAATTTTCCTGAATTCACCGGCCGTATCTGCCCCGCACCCTGTGAGAGTTCCTGCGTATTAGGGATCAACCAGCCACCTGTAACAATCGAAGAAATAGAAAAACACATTATTGAAATCGCATTTGACAAAGGCTTTGTAAAACCGCGTAAACCAAATCTGAGAACGGGTAAAAAAGTAGCAGTTGTTGGATCAGGTCCCGCAGGGCTTGCTGTTGCTGCACAATTAAATTATGCAGGCCATTCCGTTACTGTTTATGAAAGAGACGATGCACCAGGTGGGTTGTTGCGTTATGGGATTCCTGATTTTAAGTTAGAGAAATGGATCGTTGACCGGCGGATCGCTTTGATGGAAGAAGAAGGAATTGTTTTCAAATGCAATGCAAATGTTGGTGTGAATACAAGTGTAAATGATCTGCTGAGAGAATCGCAGGCTGTTGTGCTGGCAGGCGGGTCAACCATACCCCGCAACCTCGATATTGCCGGCAAAGAATTAAAAGGCGTTCATTTCGCGATGGATTTTTTAAAACAACAGAATAAAAGAGTAAGTAATAAAACAGTTAATGGTGAAGATATTTTTGCCACTGCAAAAAATGTAGTAGTGATCGGTGGTGGCGATACCGGAAGCGATTGCGTAGGAACATCAAACCGTCACGGCGCTCTATCCGTAACACAGTTTGAACTGATGCCCAAGCCACCCGACAGCAGAACACGATCAATGCCATGGCCAACTTATCCAATGACGCTCAAAACAACTTCCTCACATGAAGAAGGTGCACACAGGCATTGGGCCATTGCAACAAAAGCTTTTATAAGTGATCAAAATGGCCATCTCAAAGCATTGAAAATAGTTGACCTTGCCTGGAAAACTCCCGAAACCGGCGGCCCCGCAAGGTTTGAAGAAATAGAAGGTAGTGAAAGAAAGATCCCCTGTGAGCTGGCATTATTGGCCATGGGATTTGTTCATCCGCAACACGAAGGTTTATTAAAGCAACTGGATGTGGAGTTGGATGAAAGAGGTAATGTAAAAGCTACAGAACAATCTTTCCAAACTAACATTCCCAAGATCTTTACGGCAGGTGACATGAGGCGGGGCCAATCCCTGGTAGTTTGGGCCATCAGTGAAGGCAGAGAATGCGCCCGGAAAGTAGATGAATACCTAATGGGTATTTCCACTTTAGAATGCAAAGACAGGAGCTATTTAATAAACATGTAATAAAACAGCATATTAAAAAGCCAAGGCCTGTTCCACCAAACAGGCCTTGGCTTTTTATATATCTTCATTAGTTAGTCAGCAATTAAATCAGTTAATCATTGAAATTTGTATATTAAAATATAAAATGTTAATATTTTTTATAATTAAATAGAATATTATTAGTATTTTGTATTAATAAAATATTATTATTTTAATTTTTAATATTAACGGAACTATGTCGAAAGCAGCTGTAAAGCAATTCGCTCCTTTTCTAGTTTTGATCATAGTAGCTGTAGCGGCTTTATTCGCTCCTTCCCTTCCCAATTTTAATGATGGCGGCAAATACAATCAGGCAGATATTGCCTGGATCATTGTGGCAACAGCACTTGTTTTTTTGATGACTCCCGGACTCGCCTTTTTTTACGGTGGAATGGTTCATCGTAAAAATGTGATCTCAACCATGATCAAAAGCGTAGTGGCAGCCGGAGTGGTAAGTATTTTATGGGTTTTTGTAGGTTACAGCCTTTGTTTCGGTGAAACAATTGGCGGATTTATCGGAAACCCGTTCACCCATATGTTTTTTAAAGGCGTCAACTCAGGTGCGCCATGGAGTTTAACGCCTACTATTCCACTTGCGCTTTTTGCTTTGTTCCAATTAATGTTCGCGATCATTACCCCAGGGCTGGTTGTTGGCGCCGTTGCAGAGCGCATCCGCTTTACAGCATATATTTTATTCATTGCGCTTTTTAGTCTTTTAGTGTATGCACCCATCGCACACTGGACATGGCATCCCGAAGGTTTCTTATCGAAAATGGGCGCCCTGGATTTTGCGGGCGGAACTGTGGTACATATTTCGGCAGGTTGCGCGGCTCTTGCCGGTGCATTGGTTTTAAAACGACGGAGATCGCATATGGAACATAAAGAAATACCCCCCGCTAATATTCCGTATGTATTGATCGGCACGGGTTTGCTTTGGTTTGGCTGGTTTGGCTTTAATGCAGGTTCTGCAGGAGCCGCCAATGCTTTGGCTGTTTCTGCATTTGGCACAACCAATACTGCCGCTGCTGCTGCCGGTTTATCATGGATGTTCTTTGATGTGATCCGCGGGAAAAAGCCTTCTGTACTAGGCTTTTGCATTGGAGCAGTAGTTGGCCTGGTGGCCATCACACCGGCAGCAGGTTTTGTTGCTATACCGCAAAGTATTTTCATCGGCGTTGTAGCCGCGATCATTTCCAATCTTGCTGTTTATTATAAAAGTAAATCCACGCTGGATGATACGCTCGATGTATTCCCCTGCCATGGTATTGGTGGAATGGTTGGAATGCTTATGACGGGCATCTTCGCTACCAAGTCTGTAAACAGTGGTGGTGCCGATGGGCTTTTCTATGGAAATGCGGCATTCTTTTTTATCCAGGTAAAAGCGCTTGTGATCGTTGTGGCGTACAGCTTTACCGTTTCGTTCCTGATCTTCAAATTCATCAATTTTATTTTACCATTACGGGTTAGTGAGCAGGAAGAAGAATTGGGATTGGATGCATCACAACATGATGAGAAATACGGCAGAACGCCTCAATTGGCATAAGATTGAAATGTGCGCTGAAGATCAGTTCAGGAATGATTAAACAGATATAGCAACATCTACTAACGAAGACGCCTCTGACCAGGTTACTGCTATTTCTGTATTACAGTTTTTTCCAAAAAATAAGGTACAGCCATATAATAAACCTCTGACCAGGTTTAAAGGCTGTACCTATTTGTTAATCATAAAACCCATTGCAATGTTAAAGAAAATTTCCGCAGCTTGTATTGGAATTTTGGCACTTCAATCAGCAACCGCCCAGTCTGATTCAGCCAAAAAATCCACTACCACATTCACAGGCTCAGTAGATGCCTATTACCGCTTCAATTTTAATGATCCGCCGGGTGGTACCAACAACCTGACCAGTTTTACCAACTCAAAGAATTCATTTGAATTGGGAATGGCTTCCATCAGGGTGGATCATACGATGGGCAAAGTTTCAGCCACTGCTGATATCGGCTTTGGTAAACGGGCACAGGAATTCTCGTACAATGAGCCCGGCACAACGCTCGCCGCTGTAAAACAGGCCTACGTTAGTTATGCGCCTTCGGACAAAGTAAAATTTACCATCGGTAAATGGGCCACACATATCGGATATGAATTACTGGATGCTTATGCGAACAGGAATTACAGCATGTCGTATGGATTTTCATATGGCCCATTCTCACACACCGGTTTAAAAGCAGACATCGCACTGGGAGGAAAAACTGCGGTAATGGTTGGCGTTGCCAATCCAACCGATTATGTAAGTGCGCCCAATTCGGTAAAAGTATTCATCGCACAATTCAGTACAGGTTCCAGTAATGATAAGCTGAAAGCTTATCTGAATTTTCAGGGAGGTACAGGCTTAACGCAGTTTGATCTTGTTGTAGCAGGTGTAATAACAAATCAATTCAATATTGCGTATGACGGAAGTGTTCAATCAAGTATGATCGGTAAGACCTATTCAAGCTGGAAAGCACACACTTTATATTTCAATTATGATCCAGCCAAAATGTTTGGCCTCACTTTACGGGCCGATTATTTTGATGACAGGAAATTATCGCCTGTTCTGGGAAGCGCCAATAAAGTTTTTGCAACCACTTTATCAGGAAATATCAAAATAGACAACCTGACCATTATTCCCGAATTAAGACTTGATAATGCAACAGGCGCCATTTTTTCAAAAGGTAATGGTACTGCTGTAAACAATACGGCAAGTTTCATTTTAGCAGCAGTATATAAATTTTAAGGAGCTAAGCTGTCATACAATTATAAACCCAAACACCAAACGCTATGTTTTCAAACACCTTACACAACCTAAAACAGATGGGCAGGAAAAGATCCACTCCTGCTGTTGTACATCAACTCACAAAAACTGAGAAATGGAAGATCGGATTAACCATTTTTACAGGAAAGATCCTTGGCCTGTTAGTGGTATTGGCTATCATGAAGATGTTGCCGGGTATAATGGCAACCCCTGCCTCTGCCGCAGAAACATATACTGCACATGAAACATCTATGATGAATTCGATCAATACTGTGTGGACATTGGTTGCCGCTTTTCTCGTATTCGGCATGCAGGCCGGATTTGTAATGCTGGAAGCAGGCTTTGCAAGGTCAAAAGAAGTAGTGAACGTTTTGCTGGAATGTATTTTCGATACAGCCATATGCGGGATCTTATTCTGGGCTATCGGTTATGCATTTATGTTTAGCCATGGCAATGGTTTCATCGGTAAAAACTGGTTTTTCCTATCCGGGGCGCCCACAACTTATGAAGCAACAGGTATACCCATCCTGGCACACTGGATCTTTCAGTTTGCATTCGCAGATACCACTTCTACCATTACTTCAGGCGCTATGATCGGCCGTACAAGTTTCAGGGGTGATATATTATATAGTATTGGTGTGACCGGTTTCATCTATCCGATCATTGGCCATTGGGCTTGGGGGCCGGATGGCTGGCTGGCATTAATGGGGAGCCCTGGAAATTTCTTTCCAGGCTTAGGGCAGGGCTTCCGCGATTTTGCCGGCTCAACGGTAGTACATACGATCGGTGGAGTGATCTCATTAGCCGGCGCATTGGTTCTCGGCCCGCGTATCGGCCGTATTTTCAAACGCGACGATAAAGAAAAAGGAGGATTGCCTCCTGCACATAATTTACCATTGGCAGCAGTTGGTGCATTTATTTTATGGTTCGGATGGTATGGATTTAACCCCGGAAGTACTTTGTCTGCAATGGATGCAGATGGCATCGGACGCATTGCAGCAAACACAACACTTGCGGCCTGTGCCGGATCTTTAACTGCTATGTTACTTCCGCTTTGGCTGGGGCCTAACAAAGGCAAGTATGATCTTCCTTTTACCATTAATGGATTACTTGCCGGCTTGGTTGCGATCACTTGCCCTTGTTATTGGGTATCACCGCTCGGTGCCATATTGATCGGGTTGATCGCTGGTGTTGTTGTTTATTATGGAACATTATTATTAGAGCATTTCAGGATTGACGATCCTGTTGGAGCAGTACCGGTACATTGTATGGCAGGTATCTGGGGAACTTTATCATTAGGCCTTTTTGCAAGCGGCCAATATGGAACAACCGGGCCAAATGGCGCTGATGTTTCTGCAACGGTGAAAGGAATTTTCTATGGCGGAGGATGGGATGTGTTTGAAGCACAACTGATAGGAAGTGCTGTAATAACCATGTCAACTTTTATTATTGCCATGATACTGATGTGGGTGATAAGCAAATTCCCTTATCCATGGAAATTACGTGTTGAACCTGCAGCAGAAACAGGGCCAGGCCTTGATATTTTTGAGCATGGTGCATCAGCGTACGCAACGCAGGACTAATATCATTTTTGTAACCATCAGATAAAGAAGGCCATCAATTGATGGCCTTCTTTTTATAAAAGAGGTTGTGGTCAATCATCACAGTTTTAATACCTGCTAAAGGCCGGTTGCAGTGTTTTAGCAGATTTTACAGCACCGGCATTAACTTTCTTAAAAAAATTATTGCTTTTCCTGAAATTTTTTTTCAGCAAAAAAAATGTATTTATTTTCTGTCCCTGCCTCTAAATTAATTCGTTGCCGAAAAAAAATTATTATTTATCCCTTCGTTTTGAAGAAATGAAATTGTGTGTTGAAATAAAAACATATTATTAAAAATTGAACCTTATAAAAGCATCATCACTAAGTACTGGACATTTGTTTATATCGGTTTTTTCGATTCATCTTTGCATAGGATCTATCAAAAAACAATAAAAATTAAATACCATGTCTTTATTATTTTCACAAGTTGCCAATGCCGCTCCAAACGAAACAGCTTTACTCGTTATCGGTGTTGCTGCTTGTATCGGGGCGCTTGTTATGTTACTCTGGAAAAGAGATGCTAAAACAACTGCATAACCTTAGCCGGTAATTTACAAGCAGCAATAATTGCTTAAGAGGCTTCCTGTCAGCAGGCGGCCTTTTTTTATGTTGTACCCAATTCGCTTATCTTAGTTTTCTACCCAAGTCAGGAAAATGAAATTGCTGGTAAGATCCTTACAGATTATTTATTGTATCTACGCCCTGCTCCTGTTCGTATTGATCATGCTTGTTGTGTTTCCGTTTGTTATGGTCGCGTTGTTATGGGGAAAGATACGCGGGGGTAATATGATCTACCAGCTTTGCCGGGCATGGGGGCATACCTGGTATTTTTTTGTGGGGATACAGCACAAAGAAATCTATGAAGCCCCACACGACCGAAACAAACAATACATTTTTGTAGCAAACCATATTTCATACATGGATATTCCGCCGATCGTGTTGATCGCGCACCAGCCGGTAAGGATCTTAGGTAAATACGAAATGGTGAAAATACCTGTGTTTGGATGGATCTATCGCGCTGCAGTTATTTTGGTTGACAGGCGTGATTCAGCAACAAGGTCAAAGAGTGTACGCGCATTAAAATCAGCATTAAAGCGCCATATATCCATTTTTATTTTTCCTGAAGGGACATTCAATGAAACCAAAGAGCCATTGAAAGATTTTTATGATGGTGCGTTCCGGATCGCTATTGAAACGGAAACACCAATCAAGCCAATATTATTAGTGGATACATTAGACAGGCTGCATTATAAAGGAATATTTGAACTGACACCCGGCATTAACCGTGTAGTTTATCTGGAAGAAATTCCTGTGGCAGGGCTTGGTTTGAAAGATATCCAGCAATTAAAACAAAAAGTTTACACGATCATGGAAAATGGCCTCAGGCGATATCGCAGCTACCCATCCGCTTAAAGCTTATTTTTACACAAATCTTTCGCCTTGTTTGTTGAAGTCATCATACCTCTTGCATTACCTAAAAATTATACCTGGGCCGTTCCTGAACAAATGCAGGCTGCTATTCAACCCGGTATCCGGGTGGAAGTGGTATTGGGAAAGAATAAGAGATATGCAGGCATCATAAAAAAAATAGTAGTAAAGCCCGAAGCATTTCAGCCGAAAGATATTTTAAATGCGCTCGATACTGAACCCGTTGTCTACCCCGAACAACTAAAACTGTGGGAATGGATCGCACAATATTATATGTGCAGTGAAGGAGAAGTAATGCAGGCCGCCGTTCCAACGAACCTCAAACTGTCAAGCGAAAGCATCCTGATCTGGAACGAAGAAAGAGGTTATGATTTCAGCGATCTCTCCGATTCCGAATATGTGATCGCTGAAGCGCTTGAAATGAAAAAAGAATTGCGGTTAAGTGAAGTGCAGCAATTACTGGATGCCTCAAATGTATATCCTGTTATAAAAAAACTGATTGAAAAAGGTGTTTGTCATGTATGGGAAGAATTAAAGGAAAAATATAAAGAGAAAACAGAAATCTTTATCACACTTCATTCAGCCTATCATAATGAAGACAAACTTGCCGGCCTGTTAAACAACTGGAGCAAAGCGCCCAAACAGATGGAACTGCTTCTTGCTTATTTACATCTTTTAAAAACAGAAGGCGAAGTAACACAACCCATGCTGCTGAAAAAATCGAATGCAACGGCTGCGCAGTTAAAGGGTTTGTTTGATAAAAATATTTTAGTGCCGGAGAAAAGATCAACTGACAGGATACGGACACTTCCCAAAAATATCCGGATCGATTTTACTTTATCGGCTGCGCAGGAAAAAGCTTTGTTGGAAATAAAAGAAAATTTTTCTGCAAAACCGGTTTGTCTTTTACATGGTGTAACGTCGAGCGGAAAAACAGAGGTCTATACCAAACTGATCGAAGAATATATAAACCAGGGCAAACAGGTTTTATATATGTTGCCGGAGATCGCACTTACATCGCAGATCATACGCCGGTTACAAAAACATTTTGGCGGCTATATTGCTATCTCACATTCCAAATTCAACCCTAATGAAAGAGTGGAGATCTGGAACAAAGTAAAAAATGGAGAAACCAAAGTTGTGTTGGGCGCCCGCTCTTCTCTTTTCTTACCATTTAAAGATCTTGGATTGATCATTGCCGATGAAGAACACGATGCTTCCTACAAACAACAGGAACCAGCACCACGATACCATGCACGTGATGCTGCTATTTACTATGCATCATTATCAGGCGCCAATGTATTACTGGGAAGCGCAACACCATCCATAGAAAGTTATTACAATGCTGAACAAAACAAATATGGCCTGGTAAAACTGGATGAAAGGTACGGCCAGGTTGAATTGCCGCAGATCAGTATCATCGACATCAAAAAGATACGGGCCAAAGAAAAAGGAAAGATCGCATTAACACCGCAACTGACTGAAGCGATTGAAGCATCGCTGCAGCAGAAGAAACAGGTTATTTTGTTTCAGAACAGAAGAGGCTATTCGCCATATCTTATCTGCAATGCCTGCGGCTGGATACCGCAGTGCAAACATTGCGATGTAACGCTTACTTATCATAAAGCAAAGAACACATTGACTTGTCATTACTGCGGCACATCGTATCCTGTGATCAATACCTGCGCAGCATGCGGCAGCCACAATTTTACTCAAAAGAATTTCGGAACTGAGAAGATCGAAGAACTGGTAGCGGAAACTTTTCCGCATGCAAAGACCGCGAGAATGGATTACGACAGTATAAAAGGAAAACATGACCACGATGCACTGATCAAATTATTTGAACAGCAACGCGTAGATATTTTAGTGGGTACGCAAATGGTGGTGAAAGGGCTTGATTTTGAACACGTGAATTTAGTAGGCATCATAGATGCAGACGGAATTCTGAACTTTACAGATTTCAGGGTGAATGAAAGGGCATTCCAGTTAATGGAACAGGTAAGCGGCAGGGCGGGAAGAAAGGATGGCAAAGGAACAGTGCTGATACAGGTAAGCAATCTGCATCATCCTGTTTTACAATTTGTGAAACAACACAATTTTACCGGCCTCTTTCATTATGAAATAGCCAACCGGAAACAGTTTGATTATCCGCCATTCACCCGGCTCATTCAGCTGACTTTTAAACACAAAGAGAAACATATCGCCGAAGAAGCCGCCAATATTATGATGCAGGGGTTGAAAAAAGATTTTGGCGATCAATGTAACGGGCCGGCGCAACCGGTTGTTGACAGGGTACGCAATCAATATCTCTGGGAGATACTGATCAAGCTGCCGAAAGATGCAAAACGCATCGCACTTTGCAAAAAAGAGATACAACAGCAAACGATCATCATTCAATCGAATAAAAGATACCGCGGTGTGGCGATCATACCCGATATCGATCCAGTATAAACATGCACATCGCAGAAAACATATCGCTCAGGCCATTCAACAGTTTTGGTATTGATGTATATGCAAGGTCTTTTGCAGGATTTTCATCAACGGCAGAATTGACAGAACTTATAACCGGTTCATCAATCTTTACAAGATATCCATTGCTGATCCTCGGAGGCGGCAGTAATATCTTATTCACCAAAGATTTTGATGGATTGGTGCTGAAGAATGAATTGAAAGGCATTGGGTTGGTTAATGAAGACGATGCTCATTATTATATCAAAGCGCAGGCAGGTGAGAACTGGCACAGATTTGTTCTGTATTGTATTGAACACAATTATGCAGGCATCGAGAACCTGAGTTTGATTCCCGGAAATGTAGGTGCATCACCGATGCAGAATATCGGAGCCTATGGTGTTGAAATAAAAGATGTATTCCATGAATTACAGGCTTTTCACCTGGAAACCGGTTCGATACAAACATTCGGATTGAATGATTGCGGATTTGGTTATCGCGAAAGTGTATTCAAGAAAAAATACAAGGATCAGTTTGTGATACTGAATGTCACTTTCAGATTAAAGAAACAACCTGTATTTAATACCAGTTATGGTGTGATCGAAGAAGAATTAAATAAAATGCAGGTGCATGAATTATCTATACGCGCCATTTCTGATGCAGTGATCAATATCAGGAGCAGCAAATTACCTGATCCTGCCATTGTAGGCAATGCAGGAAGTTTTTTTAAAAATCCTGTTGTTCCAAAATCACAATATGAAGAACTCAGGAAATCATTTCCATCCATACCCGGCTATACTGCAAATAATGAGCAGATAAAGATCGCTGCCGGCTGGCTGATAGAGCAATGCGGCTGGAAAGGTTACAGAAAAGGCGATGCAGGCTGTTATACCAGGCAGGCATTGGTACTGGTAAATTATGGCAATGCAAAAGGTTCAGAAATATTTGCCCTATCAACATCGATCATCGAAAGCGTTTCGGCAAAATTCAATGTACAACTGGAACGAGAAGTGAATATTATTTAAGCAGCAACCCGTATTAAAAATAAAGAGGGCCATCAATTGATGGCCCTCTTGGTTATTACTAATCCAGTTCGGTTAAAAATATTT
>JABDAP010000046.1 GCA_013289065.1 Bacteroidota bacterium
AGCACTTATTTACGTCAATCAAATAATATAACGGTACAAGTTAAAAAAGCAGACAGTAGTTTTTTCAGTTATGGTGGAATGAAAAAAGAAATGGCATTTATCGGCACAAGTTTAAAGATCCCTTATGCTGATTCAACGTTACGGACCGATGAGTGGATCAATATGAACGGTAAAGATGCATCTGTTGTACTGACAAAGAAACCGATCAGCGCTGTAATGAATACGATGCCTGAATTAAAAGGAATGGGATTGAAAGATGTGGTGTATCTGTGCGAGAATATGGGATTGAAAATAAATGTAAAGGGCAAAGGAAAAGTATCTGTGCAATCTATCGGAGCAGGGCAGCCGATAGTAAGAGGACAATTGCTCAATATTGAATTGGATTAATTAAATACAAATAACGGTTATCGTTTTATCAGAAGATGATGGCAAAATTACAGGACATATTATATAAGGTTCATCTTAAACAGGTGCAGGGCAGCACTGCTATTGATGTAGCGGGTATACAGATCGATTCGCGCAAAGTAATGACGGGTGATGTATTCGTTGCCATACGCGGCGTACAATCTGACGGACATGCATTTATTGAGAAAGCTGTTACACTTGGCGCCGTTGCTGTTGTGTGTGAAACGATGCCGGCGGTTACTGCTGATAATGTTACGTATTTATTGGTAAACAACTCGCAGGAAGCAGTTGCTTATATGGCCCACCAGTTTTATGGGAGCCCTTCTGAAAAAATAAAATTAGTAGGTGTAACCGGAACAAACGGGAAGACAACTATTGCGACCGTTCTTTTCAAACTGTTTACACAACTTGGTTATAAATGCGGTTTGATCAGTACTGTACAAAATCAAATTGCCGATACAGTTATTCCTGCCACACATACTACGCCTGATGCTGTTAATTTAAATGCTTTGCTGAAACATATGGCTGATGAAGGCTGTACACATGTGTTCATGGAATGCAGCAGCCATGCTATTCATCAGCACCGCATTACGGGTTTGCATTTTACGGGCGGGTTGTTCAGCAATATCACGCATGACCATCTGGATTACCATAAAACATTTGATGAATACATACGTGTAAAGAAAACATTCTTTGATCAGTTACCTGCTTCTGCATTTGCTATTTCCAATGCGGATGATAAACGTGGAGAAGTGATGTTGCAGAATACACATGCTAAAAAATATTTCTACAGTTTAAAAACGGTTGCTGCATTCAAAGGGAAAATATTAGAGAATGCATTGACAGGTTTGGTCATGACAGTAAATGATAAAGAAGTGCATTTCCGTTTGATAGGTGAGTTCAATGCGTATAATCTGATGGCTGTATATGGTGCAGCGGTTTGTTTGGGTGAAGACAGTGAAACGGTTTTAACCGCATTGAGTTTATTAACCGGAGCAGAAGGAAGGTTTGATTACAGCATCAGCAGCGGCCTGATCATTGGTATTGTTGATTATGCGCATACACCGGATGCATTGGAAAATGTTTTGATGACGATCAAAAAATTACGCAAAGGCCATGAACAGATCATTACAGTAGTGGGTTGCGGCGGCGACAGGGATAAAACCAAACGCCCCATTATGGCGCAGACCGCATGCGACCTGAGCGACAAAGTAATTCTTACCAGCGATAACCCGAGAACAGAAGACCCTGCACAGATCTTAAAAGATATGGAAACCGGCTTGAGCAGCGCTGCCAAACGAAAATATATATCCATCGTTGACAGAAGAGAAGCCATTAAAACTGCGGTAAGTTTTGCAAACAGGGAGGATATCATTCTAGTGGCAGGAAAAGGACATGAAAAATACCAGGATATCAATGGTGTGAAAAATGTTTTTGATGACAAAGAAGTATTGAGAGAAATGTTTGAACTGTTGGGGAAATAGATGAAAGATGACAGTTGCCAGATGACAGGAGAAAAAATTACCTGTCATCTGGCAACTAACAACTAACAACTTTTACTATGCTATACTATTTATTTAACTGGCTAAACAAGGAGTTTCATATACCTGGTGCGGGATTGTTCCAGTACCTGACGTTCCGGATTGCGATGTCGGTGATATTATCGTTGGTGATTGCAACGGTGTATGGGAAGCGTATTATTTTGTTTCTGAAGAAAAAAACAGATCGGTGAAAGCGTTCGTGACCTTGGTTTGGAAGGACAGGTGCAGAAAAAAGGAACGCCAACTATGGGCGGCATCATCATACTGCTGAGTATTCTGATACCAACATTATTGTTTGCCAATCTCGATAAAGTATATATCCGTTTGATGGTGCTGTGCACGGTTTGGCTGGGTGTGATAGGGTTTCTTGACGACCTGTTTAAAATACGTGCAAGACAGGCAGCAAAAGACAAAGGCGAAACATATAAAAAGAAAGACAGCGATGGATTGGCTGGCGTGTCAAAAATAATCGGGCAGATTGGATTGGGGATTATCGTTGGTGTGACACTTTATTTCAGCAATGCGGTAACCGTTGAGAGAGAAGTGATCACCACACCGCATGAACAGTTGCAAAAAGGCGAAAGGCTTGCGAAAGATTCTGATGTGGTTGTACGGAAACTAAATGGAATTGAAAAACGATTCGTAAAAGTAAAGACACCGATCACAACGATCCCTTTTGTTAAAACGCACCAGTTTAATTACTCGAGGTTAATAAGCTGGATCGGGCCGGGTGCGGAAAAATATACATGGATCGTTTATATACTCATCGTCACATTTATTATTACGGCGGTATCGAATGGCGCTAACCTTACAGATGGTTTGGATGGATTGGCCGCCGGCGTGAGTGCTATTATTGGCGCGGGTATCGGCGTGTTTGTGTATGTGAGCGGCAACTATGTGCTTGCCGATTATCTCGATATCATGTACATCCCTAACCTTGGCGAGCTATCCATTTTTGTGGGCGCACTGGTGGGTGCATGTATTGGATTTTTATGGTACAACGCTTTTCCCGCACAGGTATTTATGGGCGATACGGGCAGCCTTGCATTAGGCGGCATTATTGCTTCACTGGCCATTATTGTTCGTAAGGAATTACTGGTGGTGATATTATGCGCCGTGTTCTTTATTGAAACGTTGAGCGTGATCATACAGGTGAGTTATTTCAAGTATACAAAGAAAAAATATGGCGAAGGCAAACGGGTTTTTTTAATGAGCCCGCTGCATCATCATTACCAGAAGAAGGGGTTTCATGAAAATAAAATAGTGCTGCGGTTCTGGATCCTTACAATTATTTGTGTGGTGATGACGATTGTGACGTTGAAGATAAATTAGAAACTGGAGGCGTGAATCGTGAATCGTGAATCGTGAGGCGTGAGGCGTGAGTGGTGAGGCGTGAATAGTGAATAGTGAATAGTGAATAGTGAATAGTGAATAGAATGATAATAGGGACGCAATTTACTCACGACTGACGATTGACGACTCACGAAAAGCTGCTTAAGGAACTAAAGCACAAGAGTGCGACGCAACAGTTGATGCGTAAAGAAAAAAAGCCGAAACAAAAAATGAAACACAGATTAGTTATACTGGGTGCCGGTGAAAGTGGCGTGGGTGCGGCTTTGCTGGGAAAAAAAGAAGGATATGAAGTGTTTGTTAGTGATGGCGGATCCATTAAAGCGAATTACAAACAGGAGCTCTTTGATAACGGAATTGAATTTGAAGAAGGACAACATACGATTGAAAAAATATTGTCTGCCGATGAAGTGATGAAGAGTCCGGGTATTCCTGAGAAGAATGAAATGGTGAAAGAGATCAGGAAAAAGCAAATACCGGTGATCAGTGAGATAGAACTCGCGTACCGTTTTAAAGGCAACAGTAAAATTGTTGCGATCACGGGAAGCAATGGCAAGAGTACGACCACTGCACTGACCTATCATATTTGTGAAACGGCGGGATTGAATTGTGCGATGGTGGGCAATATCGGGATCTCATTTGCCAAACAGGTGGCAACGGCCCCGAAAGAATTGTATGTAGTAGAGATCAGTTCTTTTCAATTGGATGATATCAAAGATTTCCGTGCAGACATAGCGGTGCTGCTGAATATTACTGAAGATCATCTTGACAGGTACGAGTACAAATTTGAGAATTATGTAAACAGTAAGTTCAGAGTTATCGCTAATCAAACCAACAAAGATTATTTCATCTATTGCGATGATGATGAAGTCATCACAAAAAGAATCCCATTACTAACCATTCATACTAACCCATTACCATTCTCTATGAAACACGAAGTAAAAAAAGGCGGCTACATCAAAGGCGACCAGATGATGCTGAGAATCCAGGAAGAAAGAGTAAGCATGAGTATCTATGACTTTGCTCTGAAAGGTAAACACAACAACTACAACACTATGGCAGCAGGAATCGCAGCCGCTACGCTCGGCATCCGCAAAGAAAAAATCCGTGAGGCAGTGAAAAATTTTCACAGCCTGGAACACCGGATGGAATTCGTGGCCATGGTACGGGGTGTTGAGTTTATCAATGACAGTAAAGCAACCAATGTAAACAGTACCTGGTTTGCTTTGGAAAGTATGAATAAGCCGACGGTGTTGGTTTTGGGAGGCACCGATAAGGGTAATGATTACAGTTTGATCGCCGACCTGGTAAAAGAAAAAGTAAAAGCGATCGTATGTATGGGGCTCGATAATAAAAAGATCATAGAGGCTTTTAAAGATATCGTACCCGTAATTGTTGAAACCGATTCAGCAAAAAAAGCAGTGAATGCATCGTTTAAACTTGCTGCAAAAGATGATGTGGTTTTATTGAGCCCGGCCTGCGCCAGTTTTGATCTGTTCAAAAATTACGAGGATAGGGGAAGACAGTTTAAAGACGCAGTAAAGGAATTATAATAATTTTCAAATTAAACTACAGTATGAACGAACCACGAGATACCTTGTTTTCACAAATGCCCACCATTGGCGGGATGCGTGGCCAGCTGGCTGAACGCACAAGGGGCGATAAATATATATGGAGCATCGTTGTGCTGTTATCGCTCATTTCAATTTTGGTTGTGTATAGCGCAACGGGTTCGCTGGCGTATAAAATGTATAAGGGGAATACCAGCGTATATCTTTTTAAACAGGTATCGTTTTCGATATTGGGCTTATTGGTTATTTATTTTTTACACAGGATCAATTATACAATTTTTTCAAAAGTGGCTACGATATTGTTTTTGATATCGATACCGCTGCTATTATATACTTTATTTTTTGGCGCCAAGATCAATGACGGAAGCAGGTGGATCAAACTGCCCATCATCAACATGACGATACAAACAAGCGACCTGGCAAAACTTTCCCTGTTCATGTACATATCACGGTTGCTGAGCAAGAAACAGAATGTGATCAAGGATTTTAAAAAAGGATTTATTCCTGTGGTTACGCCTGTGCTGATCATTTGCGCGTTGATTATGCCGGCGAATCTATCCAATGCATTGTTAACAGGCGCTACTGCTTTGTTGCTGATGTTCATCGGGAGGATTAGCCTTAAACATATTTTTTTAACGATCGGTGTTGCATTGATACCCGTTGCGATCATTATTACCGTTGCGATGTTAACCTATAATGGAAAGCAAAACGCGGATCCCAAAAAAGCAGGCGTGGCAGAAAATGTAAAATCGTTTGGGCGTTTTGGAACCTGGGTAAAACGTGTGCAGGATTTTATGTATGCAAAAGATAATGAAACACCCTATCAGGTGCAGCAGGCAAAGATCGCAATAGCAAATGGAAGTGTATTGGTTGGTCTCGGCCCGGGCAACAGCAGGCAAAGAAATTTTTTACCGCAGGCATACAATGATTTTATTTATTCCATCATCATAGAAGAATATGGTTTGCTGGGCGGTGCATTTATGATATTTATTTACCTCGTTTTTTTATTCCGGTGTATCAGGATCTTCAGAAGATGCCCTTATGCATTCGGCGCATTCCTTGCATTGGGGTTGAGTTTCACATTAGTGATACAGGCAGTTGCCAACATGGCGGTGAATGTGAATTTAGTTCCCGTAACAGGCGTCACACTTCCGTTGGTAAGTATGGGTGGGAGCTCATTTTTGTTTACCTGCGGCGCTATCGGAATTATTTTAAGTGTTGCGAGAAATGTGGAACAGATGGAGGGAAGGGCTGAAACACCACTCGTTCCGCAACCCGTTAAAGAAACAGCTGAAGTAACTCCGCAAACAGGTGGTAAAATTTTTATTCAAAGCTAGATGGCTGATAATATTCATAAACATATCATCATTGCCGGCGGCGGAACCGGCGGACATATTTTTCCCGCCATCGCCATCGCCAATGCATTGAAGCAGGAAGATCCGGACATTAAAATATTGTTCGTTGGTGCTACCGGAAAAATGGAAATGGAAAAAATTCCGCAGGCCGGTTACCAGATAAAAGGATTGGATATAGCAGGGTTTAACAGACAGTCGGTGATCAAAAATTTTGCACTGCCGTTTAAACTGATAAAGAGTTTTTTACAGGTACGGAAGATCATCAATGAATTTAAACCGGATGCTGTGGTTGGTGTTGGTGGGTATTCTTCTTTTCCCATTCTGCGTTATGCGCAGACAAAAAATATAGCAAGTTTTATACATGAGAGTAATTCATTTGCAGGTAAGAGTAATATTTTATTAGGAAAGAAAGCAGTAAAAATATTTGTAGCAACAGATGGCATGGAAAAATTCTTTCCAAAAAATAAGATCATGATCACGGGTAATCCTGTAAGAAAAACAATTGCGGCATCAACGGCAACCCGGAATGAAGCGTTGGGTTTTTTTGGATTGAAGGAATCAAAGAAAACAGTATTGGCAGTTGGCGGAAGCCTGGGAGCCAGAAGCATCAATGAAGCATTGGCTGCGCACCTGAACGAGTTTGCAGCAAATGGCCTGCAACTGATCTGGCAAACAGGCAAAAGCACTGCAGCGGATTTTAAACATTTGGGAGAAGGCAAAGAAAATATATGGGTGAATGATTTTATCAAAGAAATGGAAATGGGTTACGCGGCTGCAGACATTGTGATCAGCAGGGCAGGCGCCATGGCAGTAACAGAATTATGTGTTGCGGGAAAGCCGACCGTGTTTGTTCCTTTTCCACACGCAGCGGAAGACCACCAGACATCCAATGCCATGAGCCTGGTAAATAAAGATGCTGCATTGATGGTAAAGGATAGTGATGTAAAAGATCAACTGGTGCCAACTGTTATTGCATTATCAGAAAATGAATCGCTGCAACAGAGCCTGCAGAAAAATATTCATGCATTGGCCATCACCAATGCAGATGAAATGATCGCAAAAGAAATTTTGAAAAATATTCAGTGAGCAAATTAAGTGAGATAAGGAAAATATATTTTATCGGTATCGGCGGTATCGGCATGAGTGCGTTGGCAAGGTACTTCAATGCCAAAGGTGTTCGCGTGAGTGGCTATGATAAAACATCTACGCCACTTACCCGCGAACTGGAAGCAGGCGGCATCGATATTCATTATGAAGAACGGGTTGAAATTGCTCCGAAAGATGTTGATGCGGTTGTGTACACACCGGCCATTCCGGCACAACATGCCGAGCTGGTTTATTATCGCGAACATAATTACACCGTTGTAAAAAGAAGCGATGTATTACAATGGATCACCGAAAGTTCTTTTAATATCTGTGTTGGCGGTACACATGGAAAAACAACGGTTACTTCCATGATCGCACATTTGCTGCGTCATTCAGGATATGGATGTAATGCATTTCTGGGTGGCATCGCTGCCAACTACAACACGAATTTCTGGAGCAGTGAAAAAAATGTAGTAGTAGTGGAAGCGGATGAATACGACAGGAGTTTTTTAAAACTGGTTCCCGATATCGCGGTCATCACAGCCATGGATCCTGACCACCTGGATATTTATGGAACACCGGAGGAAGTGGTGAATGCATTTATCCAGTTCTCACAAAAAGTAAAACCGGGCGGCTGTCTGATCACGAAATACGGATTGGAACGCGGCAACGAATTACAGGCAACGCATCATTACACGTATAGTTTTCATAATGCCGAAGCTGATGTGTTTGCCGACAATATAAAAGTAACCAACGGCAGTTATGTGTTTGATGTGATGCACAAAAACTGGTGCGTCAAAGAGGTGGTGCTGCATATGGGCGGACTGCATAATATAGAAAATTGTGTTGCTGCCATAACAGCCGCCAAATATCTGAAGATCGAAGATGAAAAAATAAAAGCAGCAGTGGCAGATTTTAAAGGCGTGAAAAGAAGGTTTGAATATGCATTAAAAAATGAACAGCATGTGTTGATCGATGATTACGCACATCATCCCGAAGAATTGCGGGCGTTGATCAGCGGAGTGAAAAGCATTTTTAAAGAGGAGAAACTTGTACTGGTTTTTCAGCCACACCTGTTCAGCCGTACGAATGACCTGGCAGATGAGTTTGCTGTGAGCCTGGATATGGCCGATGAAGTGATCCTACTACCCATTTATCCCGCAAGGGAACTGCCAATGGAAGGTGTAACAAGCGAATTGTTGCTGCATAAAATGGCCGGCAAACAAAAAATGGTTTTGGGAAAAGAAGAAATGAAAGACTGGGTTAAAAATAATCAACCCGGATTATTAGTGATGGCGGGCGCCGGTGATATCGATGCATTGGTTCAACCGGTAAAAGAATTGTTATTGAATAACTGATCATGCGGAAGTACAACTGGAAAAAAATATTGATCAATACTTGCTGGATCCTTGCCGGGATCGGAGCGATCGTATTACTCGGTGCGGCTGTACAGAAAAAAAATCAAAAACAATGCACCGATATTAAAATAGAGATCACCGGTGTGGAACGGCTGATGTTTATTGATGAAAAGGACGTACTCGAAATATTAAATGCAGGCGGCCCGGTAACAGGCAGTAAAACTGCTTCGATCAACCTGCATGAAATGGAAACAAGGGTTGAAAAAAATCCCTGGGTACGTAATGCAGAAATGTTCCTGGATAATAACCAGGTATTACAGGTAAGGATCGAAGAACGTCAACCCATTGCCCGTGTGTTTAACCTCGAAGGCAGTTCATTTTATGTAGACAGCAGCGCGCTGCGCTTGCCATTGAGTGAAAAAGTATCGGCGCGTGTACCGGTGTTCACGGGGTTTCCATCGGATAAAAAAATATTGGCCAGGCCGGATAGCATCCTGCTCAACAATATTGTAAAGATCGGCTCTTATATCCTGGCAGATTCTTTCTGGATAGCGCAGGTGGCGCAAATAGATATCACGCCACAGGCCGGTTTTGAAATGGTGCCTGTTATCGGCGATCATATTGTTGTATTGGGCAATGCCGACGACCTTGATAAAAAATTTAAAAGGCTTAATACTTTTTACCGGCAGGCATGGCTGCAGAATGGAATGAATACCTACGAAAAACTGGATGTGCAATATGATAACCAGGTAGTAGCCATAAGAAAAGGGGCAGGAAAAGCAATGATGGATTCAGCAAAAGCGCACGAGTTGATGAAAGATCTTCTGGCAAAAGCATCCATGCCTGACAGTGTTGCTGCCAATATTCCGGCGAAAGCCAGGATGGTAAAAGACAGTGCACAAATTGTTAAGCCGGTTATCAAAACAAATTCCGCACCTGTTTCAAACAATAAAACAGGTACAAAAACGTTAACGAATGGAAAGAAAATGAACGGTAAAAAAATAGTGAAAAAGAAACCCGCGGCAGGTAAGCCAAAGGCGGTGATGGAGAAAAATAAGTGAGTAAGCAGTAGTGAATAGTCAATAGTCAATGGTCAATATTTTTTCACCATTCACTATTCACCATTCACCATTGCCCATTCACTAAAAACAAAACACACAACCAAGCATAGAAACACAACGATCACAAACAACTAAAACACACACCTATGAATCACAATGAATCACCAATCATTGTTGGCCTCGACATCGGAACCACAAAAATTGCAGCCATTGCCGGGAGGAAAAATGAATACGGCAAACTGGAAATACTCGGTTTTGGCCGCGCCAACAGCAATGGCGTGCAGCATGGACAGGTTTTGAATATCGATCAAACCATCAAAGCGATACAACAGGCATTGGAGAATTGTTATGAAAGCAATCCGGATCTCGAGATCAGCGAAGTATATGTTGGTATCGCGGGGCATCATATCAAAAGCCTGCAAACGCGCGGCGATATTGTGCGGCAGGATCCGGATACAGAGATCAAACGCCCTGAGATCGAGCAACTGATCATCAACCAGCGCAAAACCTTTATTCCCGCCGGCGACCAGATCATTGATGTGATACCGCAGGATTTTCATGTAGATAATATCCAGAACATCAAAGACCCGGTTGGATACAATGGCGTAAAAGTGGGTGCGAATTTTCATATCATCACCGGCGACAGGAATGCGATCCGTAATATCAACCGTTCGGTTGAAAGAAGCGGGTTGACCACAAAAGACCTCGTATTACAACCACTCGCATCAGCCAGTGCAGTAATGAGCGATATAGATATGGAAGCCGGTGTGGCTATTCTGGATATCGGCGGCGGAACAAGCGACCTCGCCGTTTTTTATGAAGGCATCTTAAAACACACCGCAGTAATTCCTTTCGGAGGCGAAAATATTACGAATGATATCCGCATGGGATTAGGCGTATTGAAGAGCCAGGCCGAAGCAATGAAAGTTCAGTTTGGAAGTGCCCTGGCAGATGAAGCGAAAACCAATGCCTACATCACTATCCCGGGTTTGAAAGGAATGCCGGCCAAAGAGATCAGCGTAAAAAACCTCGCTGCGATCATACAGGCCAGAATGAGTGAGATACTCGATTTTGTTACCTATCATTTGAAACAGGTTGGCCTCGACAGCCGTATGTTAAATGGCGGTATCATTTTAACAGGCGGCGGTTCGCAGTTAAAACATTTGATCCAGTTAACAGAGTATACAACCGGTTTGAATGCACGTATCGGTTTACCGAATGAGCATCTTGCACCGAATCATATCGATGAGTTAAAAAAACCGATGTACTCAACCTGTATCGGCCTGATCTTAAAAGGATACAGCGATTATGATCACAAATACAAAGAGTTTACGGAGAAATTCAGGAAAGTAACGGTGCCAAGAAATTTAACAGTTGAGAATACAACTGCTGTGGCTGAAACCGTTGCTGCACCTGCATCTGTTGATGTAAGCGCAAGAAAAGGGAAGTTCTGGGATAAGTTCAAGAATAACCTGATCGACCTGTTCAAAGAAGAAGAGGACCATGTTATAAAATAAATGAGTGCTATTGATCGTTTGTAATAGAATTCGTTGGTAGTAATCCGTTAAATCACTAAATAAGCAGCTATGATTCATTTCGATCTTCCCAAACAAAAATCTTCCATCATCAAAGTATTGGGTGTGGGGGGTGGAGGAAGTAACGCAGTAAACTTCATGTTTGAACAGAATATCGAAGGTGTTGATTTTATCATCTGTAACACAGATGCCAAAGCGATAGAGCAAAGCAACATCCCGAATAAAATTCAACTTGGCCCGCATCTTACACAAGGACTCGGAGCCGGCGCCAATCCTGAAGTAGGTAAAAAAGCAACAGAAGAATCCCTTGAAGAGATCAAACGCATATTGGAGGTCAATACCAAAATGGCTTTCATTACCGTGGGCATGGGTGGCGGAACCGGAACCGGTGGAGCGCCTATCATTGCGCAGATCTGTAAAGAGCTCGGTATTCTTACAGTAGGTATCGTTACCACGCCATTTGGTTTTGAAGGGCCGCGCCGTCACCAGCAGGCAGAAGAAGGTATCATGCAGTTGAAGCCTTTTGTTGATACTTTATTAGTGATCAGCAACGATAAACTGCGTATGCAATACGGCAACCTGAAAATGAAAGAAGCATTTGGCAAAGCAGATAATGTGCTGGCCACTGCGGCAAAATGTATCACAGATATCATCAACAGCCGCGGGCATATCATTGTAGATTTTGCCGATGTATGCACCGTTATGAAAAATGGCGGAGTGGCAATCCTCGGAAAAGCAGAACTGGAAGGAGAAGACAGGGCACAACGCGCTATTGAAGAAGCATTATCATCTCCGTTACTGAATGATAATGATATCACAGGCGCCAAATGGATCCTGATCAACATCAACAGCGCTGAAGGCGAACATGAGTGTACGATGGATGAACTCGAGATCATCAATAATTACCTGCGTATGCAGGCCGGAGAAAATACGGATGTGATCGTGGGAATGGGTTACGACAGTACACTGGATAAAAAGATCGGCATTACATTGATCGCAACGGGTTTTGAACATAAGGATCCGTTTTCAAAACCGGTAGCAGTTAAAAAAGAAGAAAAACAACCGGAGAAGATCGTGATGGTATTGGGTATGGAAACAGAAGAACCCAAACCAGTTGCACAACAACCGGTGGTTGAAGAAATATTATCAGTCGTAGAAACAAAAGACCCGTTCGCACCAACCTTACAGGAAAGAGTGCCGTTGGAAGAAATGCTCACAGTATTCAACAAAACCGATTTTGCAGCCAGCGAAGTGCATGTGTATGAAGAAGTGAAAGAAGAAAAAGAATCGATGGTATTGCAGTTTGAACTGAGCACAGAAATAACACAGGAAATAAAAGTGGAAGAGCCTGTTGCAGAAACGCATGTAAAAACTGAAATGGAAGAATTGATGAGCTTCGAGGTAAATGAAAAACCTGCAGAACCTGCCATGGTAACAGGTTTCCTGAGCAAGCCCGTTAATATTTATGCAGCGCCCGAAAAACCTCTACAGCCTGAAGCGAGGCCGGCAGTAATTGAAATGAAACAACCCGATCCTGAACCGCAGCCCATACAAAAAGCAGAAGAGCATGATATGGATCTGCAGTTAGTAATGAAAGAAAATATCGCAGAACCGGTAGCAGTAAAGCAACCCGAAATACAATCTTCTTTCCAGGATGATCCGATGATGGATGAAGTAGAAGACCAAAAACGCCGCGCTGCCGAAAGGATCCAGAAATTACGCAACCTGTCATTCAACATGAATAATTCAGCAGATGCGAACGGAGAATTTGATGCGGTTCCGGCATACGTGCGCAGGAACATGGAGCTGTTTGGTAATACACTTACTTCTGTAGAAAATTTTTACAGCAAGTACACCGTTGGAAAAGACGAGAACGATCAAACACAGATATCTACCATCAATACTTTCCTGGATGGTAAGAAACCAGACTAATCCCTTGCTTGCTACATGTGTTTTAAACTGGTGATTTTAGTTGTGGCCCCCGATGATGAGTCGGGGGTTTTTATTTACAAAGCGTAAATTTTTATTTAAAACGATTGTTATTATTGCATTATGCAAACAATTTTAATCACGGGCGGAACCGGCATGATCGGTAAACGGCTTACAGAATTACTTATTGAAAAAGGATATGAGGTAATTATCGTGAGCCGTGAATCGTCAGTCGTGAGTAAAAGAAAAAGCGTTAGCTACGCTAACTGGAACATTGCCGATCAAACAATAAATAAAGAAGCCATTGCCAAAACCGATCATATCATTCATCTGGCCGGCGCAGGTGTGGCAGATAAAAGATGGAGTGAAAAAAGAAAACAGGAGATCGTTAACAGCCGCACGCAAAGCAGCGCATTGATCGTAAAAGCGCTAAAAGAAATTCCGAATCATGTTCAGTCTGTTGTGAGCGCATCTGCTATCGGTTGGTATGGCGCAGATACAAATGTGAGTAGGCAAAATGGTTTCAACGAAAATACACCCGCTGATAAAGAATTTCTCGGAGATACATGCCGCTTATGGGAAGAAAGTATTCAGCCGGTAGAAGCCTTAGGTAAACGTTTAGTGAAATTGCGCACAGGTATTGTACTAAGTAATAAGGGCGGCGCTTTGGCTGAATTTAGAAAACCGCTGAAAGCCTTTGTGGCCGCCATTCTCGGCAACGGCCAACAAGTGGTCAGCTGGATACACATTGATGATCTTTGCAGAATGTATATAGAAGCAATCGAAAATAAGAACCTGCATGGCGCTTATAATGCAGTTGCTCCAAACCCTGTAACAAATAAAATGTTGACCTTATCTCTCGCAAAAAAAATGCATGATAAATTTTATTTACCCATTCATATACCTTCTTTTATGCTTAAAATAATACTGGGCGAAATGAGCATTGAAGTTTTAAAAAGCGCAACAGTAAGCTCACATAAAATACAAACAGCCGGTTTCAGTTTCCTGTACCCGGCTGTTGAAAATGCGTTGGAAGAATTGATCGGGTAATATGATTGCTATTACTTGATCACATGTGTTTGAAAAAATTAAGCCGCAGATTCGCAGATCATTTCTTAACCAAATAATCTGCGAATCTGCGGCTTATAATTTACAAGTCCCTGTTTTTATGCACTCTGTAACAGATTAGCCAGATAACAGAAGTCAAAAGAATAGTATACAATATATGTTCAGGAATAGCGCTCACCGCATGATCATAACTCGTTTTGGCATCCTTTCCAAAATGACTGAAAAAAGCCGGTGCCGGAATAAGGCGGTCTGATATTTCAAAAGGCAAAAATCTTCCGATATCATTCATCTTAAACCTGGCATACGCAACAGCGATATTTTCCACGATGAGGTAATAAAAAAGAAAGATACCCAAGGCAATGAATGCTTTCTTCACCATATAACCCAGCAAAAATGCAATGGATAGCTGCGCAAATGTCTGTAATAAAAAAAGCGGTATATATTGTAACTGTTCGGCCCAGCGGTTTGTGGCGGTGCTGTCTGCATATAAGCCAAAACTCAATGCCACCAATAGATACACCAATGTAACAATAACAGAAACGATCAACACATCAAACAGTTTACTGGTAATGAATTGCGCCCTGCTCCATCCATCGATCACATTCTGCCTGTGTGTGCGGAAAGTATATTCATTGGTCACAAGCATGATCACCAATATAGACGGCAGCAAAATAAAGAACGAAGAAAAATACGCTACAGAATGCCATGATTCCGGAAATGAGAACGGGTTGCCCAATAAAAAACGCGCAGCGTTGTTTACCATTTCTTTTCCGCTGGTAGCTTTTAAGTAACCGTAATAGGTCATCATATTGATACCAGGATAGGTCAATGCCACAATACCCAGCATCCACCAGAAAGCGGGATATTTTTTTATTTTGAGCCATTCGATTTTTATAAGCGCGAGCATGTTATGTGTTTTAAAGTTAGTCGTTGGTTAATTCAAAGAATTTGGTCTCAAGGCTTTTCTTTTTCACGAGCAATAAATTAAGCGTGATGCCTTTTTCAAAACAAAAACGGTTAACGTCTTCCAGCCTTGCCGTACCTACAGGAAAAAATAACTGGATCAGTTTTCCGTCCTGTTTCATATTTGTGCAGCCTGGAAAATTGGCGAGCAATGAAAATAATTTTTCCGGATCATTTGAAGACACTTCAACGATATCTTCATTTGCCAGAACCTCATCTACATTTCCTGCAGTTAACAGCGTGCCTCTTTTCATAATGGCTACGTGTGTACAAACTTTTTCCACCTCATCTAATAAATGGCTCGCCATGATAATTGTTTTACCACGTCTTGCCAATTCTTTGATCAGTTCCCTGATCTCGGCAATACCAACAGGATCGAGCCCGTTCGTTGGTTCATCAAACACCAATACCTGTGGGTCGCCCAATAAAGCCGCAGCGATAGCCAGCCTTTGTTTCATTCCCAGGCTGTATGAACTGAACCTGCTTTTTTTGCGTTCAGATAATTTTACAATTTCAAGAACACGGTCAATATCTGCCGTGTTTCCTCTTCCGCTGATGGCATGAGTGATGTTGAGATTATCAACTGCAGATAAGTATTGATAAAAATTCGGAGTCTCAAGTAAAGAACCGATACGTTTTCTTGTTTCCGGAGAACCGGGATCGCCAAACCAGGCAAAACTTCCGGTATCGGGTTTTAAGATATCGAGTATGATACTGAGCATCGTGGTCTTGCCACTTCCGTTCGGGCCGAGGATCCCGAATACGCATCCTTCGGGAACTTCATACGAAACGTTTTTTAATGCTTTGATGGAACCATACGCTTTGGAGATCCCATTTAGTTCGAGAACAGGTTGCATATATCTTGGTTTAGGTATGACAATGCCATTGCGGCATTCATCACTGTTCCGAAGATAATCAGATATTCATGATTTCGCTGCAATAATGATGGGTTCCTTTTGCACTGATATCAGCGGTAAATTTTGCGGTTGAATCGATATTGCCGTTCCTGCAGCTCGCCAAAAAGAAATTTGCCGATAGCAGAAAATATAAATTCATCCGTAAATTACTGTCTATACAAGATCTACTGATGCTAAATCTTTTTAACCAGCGGGATATCAATATCATCACCGATGACCTGAAGATATTTCTCAGCGCAGTAAAAGGCCCGATCGATAAGCTCGATTATTTCACAGTTCTGCAACAAAAAACTGCACAGCCTGGAAATAGAGAACTAAGCTATCAAAACGCGCTGGTTGATATTATTCCCGATGTTGAGAACGCAGTAATTCAACAAATGGAATTGGCAGAAAAAAAAGAGTTGAGTGTGCAACTGCATTTATCTCCCGCATCATTTTTTATTAAAGCCGACAGGCTTTTTTTGCAACAGATATTATTCAGGTTATTATCCGGCCTTCTCGAAGCAAGCGAAAAGAGATCGGTGATCAGCGTGTATGTAACAGACAGCGACGGCAAATGCGTGATCGAAGCAGTTGATCACAAAGAAATTAAAAAAATAATACCCGTTGCAGATGACTATTTTAAAAAACACCGGATCACAAATGCTTTTCAAACAACCGGGTCACAGCCGGAAACGATATTAAATGTTTATAAAAAAATGGTCGAAGATATGGGCGGGGAACTGACTTATTCATTCAAAGAAAAAGCAAATTATTTCAGGTTGAAATTTATGCTTGCGTAGAACATTGAGTCTGGAGTTAGAAGTCTGGAGTCTGGAGTCTGAAGTTTTTTTCAATTCCAGACTCCAGACTTCTAACTCCAGACTTTAATTCCTGATCGGCCTTCCGCTCTTTAATACACTTTGAATTCTTTCCAGAGTTTTTTTCTCACCGCAAAGGCTTAAGAATGCTTCTCTTTCCAGATCAAGTAAATATTGTTCGCTTACCAGGCTTTGATTGCTGAGGTCACCGCCGCACATTACATACGCAAGTTTACGTGCAACCAGTGCATCGTGATCGGTTGCATAGCCCGCGCGCCACATAGCGTGAACACCGGCGTACAGTGCGCCCAATCCTAAACGGCCCATCACTTTTACATCTTTGCGCTGAACAGGAATTGAATAGCCTTCGTCCGACATTTCGATCACACTTCTTTTTGCTTCTGCCATGCGGCGGCCGGTATTCATCACTACTTCATCATGCCCTTTTCTCAAAATGCCCATATCAAAACCTTCCTGCGCCGAGGTAGCAACTTTTGCAGTAGCGATGGAAATGAAACGGTTTTTTAAAGTAATGGTTTCCGGTTCATCTTCATGCAATTCATCACCGGCGCGTAACGCAAATTCTTTGGTGCCGCCGCCACCGGGTATCAATCCAACGCCGAGTTCAACCAAACCGATATAGGTTTCTGCTGCTGCACAGATCTTATCTGCATGTAAATTCATTTCGCATCCGCCGCCGAGTGTGAGTCCGTGTGGGGCAATTACAACCGGCACAGAAGAATAACGTACGCGCATCATACTGTTCTGGAACATGCGGATGGCCATATCCAGTTCATCATATTCCTGCTCAATGGCCAGCATAAAGATCATTCCCACATTGGCGCCTGCGCTGAAGTTGGCGCCATCATTGGCTATTACGAGGCCCTTGAATTTTTCTTCGGCAACACTGATCGCTTTATTTAACCCTTCCAAAACTTCACCGCCGATACTGTTCATTTTTGAACTCCATTCAAACCCTGCCACGCCATCACCGATATCATATAATTTACAGGCGCTGTTCTTCCATACTAATTTATCGGCGTAATTATTTAAAATAATAAATGCTTCACCACCCGGAAGCGGTTTGTATGTTTTTGTGGGAACATCATAATATAAACGCTTACCGTTTTCTACTTTATAAAAACTGGCAGCACCGCTTGCCGGCATTTCATCGATCCAGCCTGCCACTTTATATCCTGCGGCTTTCATCGCATCAACGGTTTTTGCAACGCCCAGTACATCCCATGTTTCAAATGCACCGATCTCCCAGCCAAAGCCCGCTTTCATGGCATCATCCACGCGATAAATTTCATCGCTAATCTCGGGAATGCGATGCGAAATATATGCGAAGAGCGAGTAGTGAAACAGTTTATAAAACTCACCCGCTTTATCAGTTGCCGCACTCAGCATTTTGATGCGCTGCTTAAGATCCTCAATAGGTTTGGCTGCTTCAATGCCTGCAAACTTTGGTTTTACCCTTGCAGCATATTCCATCGTTTGCAGATTCAGCGTAAGGATCTCTTTGCCCGTGGCTGATTTTATTTTCTTGAAAAATCCCTGTCCTGTTTTATCACCAAGCCAGTTATTATTTACAACCGTTTCCAACCATGATGGAATGATAAACATATCTTTTGCTTCATCATCCGCACAATTATCTGCAACGCCTTTTGCTACTTTAACCAATGTATCGATGCCAACTACATCGGCTGTTCTGAAAGTTGCTGATTTTGGCCTTCCTATTATCGGCCCCGTTAATGCATCCACTTCATCAATAGTTAAACCCAGTTTATTCATGATATGAAAAATGCTCATGATACTGTATATGCCGATTCGATTGGCAATAAATGCAGGCGTGTCTTTGCACAACACAGTTGTTTTGCCGAGATACAGATCGCCATACTCCATTAAAAAATCAACAACTTCCCGATCGGTGTGTGGTGTTGGGATGATCTCAAGCAAACGCAGATAACGCGGCGGATTAAAGAAATGGCTTCCGCAGAAATGTTTTTTAAAATCATCCGTTCTTCCTTCAGCCATCATATGAATGGGAATGCCGGATGTATTCGATGTGATCAATGTTCCGGGCTTACGGAACTTCTCTGCTTTTTCATAAACAAGTTGTTTGATATCCAAACGCTCCACCACTACTTCAATGATCCAGTCGCAGCCGGCAATGTCTTTCATGTTATCATCAAAATTGCCGGTGGTAATTTTTTTCACCACATCCTTTGTAAAAACAGGAGAGGGATTGCTTTTGATGGCAGCCTGTAATGCATCGTTCACCAGTTTGTTGCGCTCTGCGGGTTTGGTGCTTTCTTCGGCGCCTTTCGGAACCATATCCAATAACAATACCTGCACACCGATACCTGCGAAATGACAGGCAATGCGTGAGCCCATCACACCGCTACCTAATACAGCGACTTTCCTGATAGAACGTTTCATATTTCTAAGCTTTGGGTAAAATTAGTTAGTTATGCAACTAATTATATCGAAGGTAGGGAATATTGGGAATAATTAATATTGGAGGAATGTGTAGTATAATCTGGAGCCTGGAGTTAGAAGCCTGAAATGAGAACTCCAGACTTCTAACTCCAGACTCCAGACTTTTTCAATATTTTTACCGGATGGACATCAACACAAAACTAGTCGACGGCCTGGCGCACCTTGCAAGGCTGCGTTTTGATGATATGGAAAAGGAATCGATCAGGGCCGACCTGCAGAAAATAGTGGCTTTTGTTGAGAAACTGCAAACAGTTGATACAACGGGCGTAGAGCCATTGCTTCATATAACTGAGGCAACCAATGTTTTGCGGCAAGATATTGTGCAGGGCTCCGTTTCACGTGAAGAAGCTTTACTGAATTCGCCCGTAAAAGATGACATTTTTTTTAAAGTTCCGAAAGTAATAAAGAAGTAATTTCAACCCGCTTACCGAAAACTGAATTTATGAGTGATGCAATTATCAGCTTACAGGATATCCAGAAAAGCTATTTCATGGGCAACCAGGCGATCCCGGTATTAAAAGGGATATCGCTGGATATTATGCCCAATGAATATGTAGCATTAATGGGCCCATCGGGCAGCGGTAAAAGTACATTGATGAATATTCTGGGCTGCCTTGATTCGCCAACCGGCGGAAAATATATCCTCAACAGCAAAGACGTAAGTAAAATGCCCGATGATGACCTGGCAGAAGTGCGTAATACCGAGATCGGTTTTGTATTTCAACAGTTCAACCTGTTGCCACGTTTAACGGCTGCTGAAAATGTTGCACTGCCATTGATCTATGCAGGCGTGAGCAAAAAGGAAAGGACAGAAAGAGCGATGGAAGCATTAAAGAAAGTAGGGCTTGAAGAAAGAAGCCACCACAAATCAAATGAATTAAGCGGCGGACAAATACAGCGTGTGGCCATCGCCCGCGCATTGGTAAACAATCCATCCTTATTACTTGCCGATGAACCAACGGGAAACCTCGATTCAAAAAACTTCAGTAGAAGTAATGGAAATATTCGGCAAGATCCAGCAGGGCGGAAACACGGTTGTGCTCGTAACGCACGAAGAAGACATTGCCCGCTACGCCCACCGAATCGTTCGCTTACGCGATGGATTGATAGAAACAGATACGATGAAAGAACATTCGATGATCACACATTAGTTAGCTAAAAGTGAATAGTTAAAAGTCAATAGTGAATTACAACTTTTAACTATTCACTTTTAACTATTAACTTACTACCATGTCCCTCAAGATCTATACAAAAACCGGCGACCTCGGAAAAACTTCTCTTATTGGCGGCACCAAAGTTCCCAAGAGCCATATCCGTATTGAAACTTATGGAACGGTGGATGAATTGAATTCGTATGTTGGTCTGGTGAATGATCATATTACAGATGCACATAGCAATTCAATATTAAAGGAAATTCAGGATCGATTATTCACTATCGGTTCTTCACTTGCCTGTGATCCGGAAAAAGAGCCGTTAATGAAAATGCCCGACCTCAAAGAAACGGATATCAGTTTGCTCGAAAAAGAAATCGATGCAATGAATGAAACATTGCCGCCAATGAAATCTTTTTTATTACCCGGCGGCCATGTGGCTGTTTCCACCACGCATGTTGCACGATGTGTTTGCAGAAGAGCGGAACGTTGTTGTGTAAATATGCAGCAACAGGAACTTTTTGTAGACCCGCTCGTGATCAAATACCTGAACAGGCTGAGCGATTATTTATTTGTACTCGCAAGATATATCGGGCACTTACTGAACGTGGCAGAAATTCCCTGGAAACCGAGAGTGTAGGAAATGATAAATGTTGAATTATGAATTATGCATGTGCGGTAAACCATTCATAATTCATAATTCAACATTCAGCATTTATACCGCTGCTTTTTTCTTCATTAACGAAGCAACAAGCGATGCCAGCAAAGAAATAATTATCCCACCGATAAACATAAACACAAAGAGAAAAACATACGACATAACAGAACCGCCAGAGGTCATATCCACTTCTTTCATTTTTGCCGCCACTGCATCTGCGCCTGCGTGCGCCGCATCAAGTTTTGCTTTTTCAAA
>JABDAP010000047.1 GCA_013289065.1 Bacteroidota bacterium
GGAAAATAATATTGGCTGACCATCATTTCGAACGTTTGTTTGCTTCGCTTAAGCTGATGCAGTTTCAGCAGCCCGTTTATTTTACTCGCCAATACCTTGAAGAGCAAATAAGTTTGCTGGCAGAAAAAAATTTTCATTATAAACTTGCGAGGATCCGTCTTACCATCTTTCGTGGCGATGGTGGTTTGTATGATGCCGATGATCATTTCCCGCATCATTTGATACAGACCTGGCAATTGAACCCCGCTAATAATGTATTCAATGAAAATGGCCTGGTGACGGGTATTTTCAAAAACGCCCGCAAAGTGTGTGATGATTATTCGCATATCAAAAACAATAATTACCTCGCCAATGCCATGGCAGCCCTATGGGTAAAGCAGGAAAGACTGAATGATGCATTGCTGCAAAACCCTTATGGCCGTATTGCGGATGCTACCATTGCAAATGTGTTCATCGTAAAAAATGGCATGGTTAAAACACCCGCATTAACCGAAGGCGCGGTGAATGGGGTGATGAGAAAATATTTACTGGAATGTTTGCGGAAAGAAAATATGGACGCTGCAGAAGCGAATATACATCTGGATGATATAGAGAATGCTGATGAAATTTTCCTGACCAACGCTATTTACGGAATGCGCTGGGTAAAACAATGCGGAGATAAAAAATATACAAACCAGCTATCATCCGGGTTGTATAAAAAATTTGTATTACCGCTTTTTTAATTGCCACAGAAGGCACAGAATTTCACAGAATTTTTTCTGTACCGAGCTGTGCCATCTGAGGTAATTTTTAGCCACAAACAATGAAACCAAAAGTAAATATCATCTGGCTCAGGCGTGATTTAAGATTGTACGACAATGCGGCATTATACCACGCACTCAGATCGGATCAACCTGTAATTCCCGTTTTTATTTTTGACAGGAACATCCTGGATAAACTGGAAGATAAGGCTGACAGGCGTGTTGAATTTATTCATTCTGCCTTGCAGGAAATGCAGGCCGAACTCAATAAGATAGCGAGCAGCCTGGAAGTTTATTATGGTTCCCCGCGAGAAGTTTATCAATCATTATTAGAAAAATATACAATTGGCAAAGTATTCACCAACCATGATTATGAACCATATGCGCTGGAAAGAGAAGTTATCATAGAAAAATTATTGCAGTCGCATAATGCATCGTTGCATACATATAAGGACCAGGTGATTTTTGACAAGAGTGAAGTGACGAAGGATGACGGGAAACCTTATACCGTCTTTACCCCCTATGCAAATAAATGGAAAGCGAAATTGTCCGAATTTTATTTGAAACCATATCCTACCAAAAAATATTTCAATAATTTTTATAAGCAGGAGGCTGTATCGGTTCCATCGATTGAGGCCATGGGTTTTCAAAAAACCGGCCAGCCTTGTCCTTCGAAGCAATTAGCAGATGCGGTTATCAGCCATTATGCAGCAAAAAGAAATTTCCCAGCTCTCGAAAACGGCACATCCAGGCTGGGTGTACATCTTCGTTTCGGAACCATTAGTATACGCGAATTAGCGTTGCGCGCACAAAAACTAAATACGACCTATCTGAACGAATTGATCTGGCGCGATTTTTATCATATGATCCTCTGGCATTTTCCGAAAGTTGGCAAAGGGCATAGTTTTAAAACCGCTTATGAAATGATCGAATGGAGAAATAATGAAAAAGAATTTCATCAGTGGTGCGATGGCATGACAGGATACCCGATTGTTGATGCAGGCATGCGCGAGCTGAATGCGACCGGGTATATGCATAACCGCGTTCGGATGATAACGGCTTCTTTTTTAACCAAACACTTGCTCATCGACTGGCGATGGGGCGAAGCATATTTTGCACAGAAATTACTGGACTTCGATCTGGCTGCCAACAATGGAGGCTGGCAATGGGCCAGCGGCAGCGGATGTGATGCCGCTCCTTATTTCCGCGTTTTCAATCCAACATTGCAAACAGAAAAATTTGATAAGGAACGGAAGTATGTAAAAAAATGGGTGCCCGAATCAGAAGGATCCAGCTATCCAAAACCAATAGTGGCGCATGAAGCAGCAAGGAAGAGAGTACTGGAAGTATATTCGAAAGCATTAAAGCAATAACCCGCGGCCAACATTTTTACTCAATAAAAATATTCACATCAGAAAACAAATGTGAAGGATTTAATTGCTGATAAACTTCCAATAATTTTTTCACCGCTTTTTTTCCGTCTTCACCAAGGTCAACAGAATAATTATTTACATACAGATCGATGTGTTGCCGCATAACGGATTCATTCATTTCCTGCGAATGTTTGCGCACATAATCTGTCAGTTCCGGATAATGATCAAAAGCATATGCTAAACTTTTTTTGATCAGTGAATCGATCTTCCGCTGAACAGCCGGATCGGTGGAACGCTTTGCCACAATACCTCCCAGCGGAATGGGCACTTTAATGGTTTCTTCCCAATATCCGCCAAGATCCATGATCTTATGCAATCCTTTTTCCCGGTAAGTAAAACGGTTCTCGTGAATGATCACGCCTGCATCAACTTTGCCGCTCAATACGGCTTCTTCAATTTCATTGAACACCATAAAGGTTTTATTTTTTGCCTCCGGAAATGCGAGGGAAAAAAGCATGTGGGCTGTGGTGTTCTCGCCGGGAACAGCGATAGAAGCAGTCTGGAGCCTGGAGCCTGGAGCCTGGAATTGGTTAACTTGTTTTGTAATCAGTAACGGGCCAACACCTTTTCCCAAGGCCCCGCCGCTGTTTAAAACAATGTATTCTTCAAGAACTAATGGTAATACGCCATAACTGATCTTCGAAATATCGAGCCTGCCTTCTTTGGCCCATTCGTTTAAGGTTTGTACATCTTCCAGCACCACATTAAATGCAAAACCTTCCGTATCAATTTTATGATTTACCAGTGCATCGAAGATGAAGGTGTCGTTGGGGCAGGGGGAGAAGCCGAGGGAGAGTTTCATGTTTCCGGTTTCCGGTTTTTTGGGAATGAAATAGATTTCTATGAGTTATCGATCGTGAGTCGTCAGGCGTCAATCGTGAGTAGTGAATAACGGATGATCAAATACTGACGCCTCACGATTAAACATTATGCGATCTTATACAACCTGTCAACATACTTCAATAAAGCCTGGTTAAGATTATCGATCGCTTCTTTTATTTTCCAGTTTGTTTTATTCCGTTCGCCAATATAATTTGATATAGCCCTGATCTGCACAAAAGGAATACCTGCTTCGCGGCAAACATAATGCAGCGCAGCGCCTTCCATACTTTCAATGAACGGGTCGTATTTTTTGATCAGTTGCTGGATCCTTTCTTTGTCGGTTGAAATTTCATTGATGGTTATTCCGTTTACCTCCGGCAATTTCAGCAGGTTATATTTTGCCAGCCATGGATTGGGCAGCTTTCTTCTTTCGAAAGGGTGGTAACTGCTTTTTTCCAGTTTGAGATCGAAGATATCTTTCCATTTTCCATCTTCTTCCACGCCCATATCTGCCAATGCTTCATCTTTGATCATCACCACTTTGCCCAATGCAGCTGATTGATCAAAACATCCGGCAATACCTGCCTGGATAATAAGATCAGGTTTATCTTCCAACACCATTTTTGTGATAGAAACTGCAGAGGCCAGCATACCCACGCCGCTTTGGTGAAACTGGATCTTTAACCGCCGGCTCTCACCGGTGTACAGGTGATCCATTTCCAAAAAGGAAGGCATCCACTCGGCAACAGTAGCAGCTGTAATGATCACTCGCATAGTTTGTAAAGGTGAGGAAAAAGCGTGAGCCGTGAGGCGCCAATCGTGAGTGAAAAATTATAAACTCTTCCTCACTGCTGATGCCTCACGACTCACGTTCCCTTACCTTTGCGAAAATTTCTGTGGAGAATGGTGTATTTAACAAGACAGGAACATTTTAATGCCGCGCATAAACTGTTCAATCCAAAATGGAGCAAGGAACAGAATGAAGCGGTGTTTGGTGTTTGCGCCAATGAGAACTGGCATGGGCATAATTATGATCTGTATGTAACGATCAAGGGTGAGCCGAATCCGGACACTGGTTTTTTATATGATGTAAAGAAACTGAGTTTGCTGATCAAACAATATGTGGTAGACAGGCTGGATCATAAGAACCTGAACATGGATGTGGATTTTATGAAAGACAAAATGTGCAGTACCGAAAACCTGGCAACAGCCATCTGGCAGCAACTGTCCCCGCATTTACCTGCCGAAGTAAAATTGCATTGTATTAAATTGTATGAGACGCCGAGGATATATGTGGAGTATTTTGGCGATTGAGAAGAAAGTTGTTAGATGTTAGTTGACAGATGATAGAAAAAAAATCTACTGTCATCTGTCAACTAACATCTGTCATCTCCTTCCGAACAAAGAGGATAAAACATTTTATTAAATCGTATTTATCTAATGAACAAAGTAGCTGTTTTCAGAAAAGAACACTTTAATGCCGCACACCGTTTGCATAATCCATCGTGGACGGAAGAGAAGAATGATGCCGTTTTTGGGTTGTGCAATAACCCGAATTATCATGGGCATAACTATGAACTGGAAGTGAAAGTGATCGGTGAACCGGATGCTGAAACAGGTTATGTGATAGATCTTAAAATGTTAAGCGACCTGATCAGGGAAGAAGTACTGGGCCGTTTCGATCATAAGAATTTAAACCTTGATACGGTTGAGTTTGCACAAGTAAATCCAACAGCGGAAAATATTGCCATCGTTATTTATAACCTGTTGCGCCCGAAACTGGATACTAAACTGGAACTGAAGATCAGGTTATATGAAACAGAAAGAAATTTTGTAGAATACCCTGTATAAAATACCAAACTAAATCAAGCGCCATGGCTTATTCAAAGATTGAAAAGTATGATGAGGAAACTACTTCGGGCCTGATGAAAGATTATCATCATGTGCTGTCATCATTGGGTGAAGATCCGGAGAGAGAGGGGTTACTAAAAACGCCTGAACGTGTGGCCAAAGCCATGCAATATTTAACGCAGGGATATTCGCAGGATCCGATGGCGATCATCAATTCAGCCAAGTTCAAAGAAGAAGTGAGCGAGATGGTGATCGTAAAAGATATTGAGTTGTATTCTATGTGCGAACATCATATGCTGCCTTTTTTTGGCAAGGCGCATATCGCTTATATCCCGAATGGCTGGATCACTGGATTGAGCAAGATCGCGCGTGTGGTGGATGTTTATTCGCGCCGCTTGCAGGTACAGGAAAGATTGACAACACAAATTTTAGAAGCCATTAAAGAATCACTGAACCCGATCGGCGTAGCTGTTGTGATCGAAGCCAAACATTTATGTATGATGATGCGTGGCGTGCAGAAACAAAATTCGGTTACCACAACTTCTGCTTTTGATGGCGAGTTTTTGAAGAATACAACTCGCAGTGAATTTTTGAAACTGATCAGCCATAATTTAGATTGATATTGGTTTACTTGTTTATTAGTTTATTGGTTTATTAGGTTGCTGTGGAGGTGATAAAACAGGCAGAAATAAGTATTAATACGCTAAAAACTGTTTTATATATGTTGTATGTTACCGGTTTATTGTGAAAGCGATAAACCTTTTTTATGCCGTTTATATTAGAAGACCTTGAAGTGTATGCATTATCAGAAAAAATCGGGAATGAAATATGGAAAATTGTAGGTGAATGGAATTCTTTTGCAAAATTTGGATTGGGAAAGCAATTGACTAATTCTGCTGATTCAATTTCTGCTAATATTGCAGAAGGATATGGCAGATATTTTATCAAAGAAAATATCAATTTTTGTTTTTATTCCCGTGGCTCATTGATGGAAACAAAAAGCTGGTTGAAAAAAGCAATGAACAGGGAATTGATACATGAGAAACAATTCGCAGATCTTTTACAGCAACTCGAAACGGTCCACAGAAAACTCAATGCCTATATAAAAATATTACAGCAAAACCTGCATAAACAAAAGATATAAGAATTTAAACAACCCAATAAACAAATAAACCAATAAACAATGCAACATGCTTATATTTTCCCCGGACAAGGTTCGCAATTTTCCGGTATGGGAAAGAACCTGTACGAATCAAATCCATCTGCCAAAGAATTATTTGAAAGGGCCAATAATATTTTAGGCTTCCGCATCAGCGATACGATGTTTAATGGTACTGATGAAGAATTAAAACAAACCAATATTACCCAACCCGCTGTTTTCCTGCACTCCGTTGCTGCATTTAAAACAATTGGTGATGCAAAACCAAATATGGTTGCCGGGCATTCACTCGGTGAATTCTCAGCATTGGTTGCAAACAATGTTTTACAATTTGAAGATGCATTGAAACTCGTCAGCATCCGCGCTAAAGCGATGCAGAAAGCGTGTGAACTGCAACCATCAACCATGGCGGCAGTGTTGGCTTTGGCTGATGAAAAAGTAGAAGAGATCTGTGCGGCTGTACAAACTGAAACCGGTGAAATAGTTGTTGCAGCGAATTATAATTGCCCCGGACAGTTGGTGATCAGCGGTTCCATAAAAGGAATTGAGATCGCCTGTGAAAGAATGAAAGCCGCAGGCGCAAAACGCGCATTGGTATTGCCAGTTGGCGGTGCATTTCATTCGCCATTGATGGCGCCGGCAAAAGAAGAGTTGGCGGCTGCTATTGAAGCAACTGTTTTTCATGCTGCTGTTTGCCCGGTATATCAAAACGTTGTTGCCAAAGCAGTAACAGATCCTTCCGAAATAAAAAAGAACCTCATCGATCAGTTAACCGGCGCAGTTCGCTGGACCCAAAGTGTGCAGGCAATGATTGCCGACGGCGCAACAAATTTTACAGAATGCGGGCCGGGAAAAGTATTGCAGGGATTGGTGCAGAAGATTTTTAAAGAAGCGATAGTAGCGGGAATCAATTAGTAATTAATAATTAGGGGAACAACAAATAAAGGTACTATGTCCCAATCTTCTGAAAATGGTGGTTTACCTGATTGGTATAAAGAAAAATATCCAAATTGGGCAAACGGTGTGTGGGTTTTAAAAAATCCTGAAAATGACAAAGAATTTATAACGGTTTCACATACTGACTATGTACAAGGATTTACTTACTTGGATTATGTGCGAATAAGGGAAACCGCCGGGCAAGTTTTAGATTAAGTTCATGGCTTGCATTCTCTAAATGGATGTGGTTGACTCCTATTTGGTCAATATACACACATACGGTTACATCATTATCATTTATTTCATTTTCTAATGTATCAAACCACATGGGGAAATTAAGTTTAATAGATGCTTGATCTTCTTTTGAAACTTCTGTTCCATCGTATTTATCGAATAGTATTTTATTTATCATATAGAATTTTACCACTAATTACAATTTAAAAACCAATAATCCAAAGACACAGCTATGTGCCAGTTAAAATCACACACCGAATTTAGGAACTTGATTGATTTGACGATGTACTTTAATAGTGAAGAAAAGTGTTTAAGATATTTAGAACAATGGGCATGGGGTGGTAAGGTTAGTTGTCCTCATTGTAAACATGAAATAGTTTACCGGTATAAAAGTGGCAAACGGTTTTTCTGTTATGGATGTAAGTATAAGTTCACTCTTAAAATGGGAACTATATTTGAATCAACCAAATTGCCGCTGATAAAATGGTTCATGGCTATGTACTTGGTTGCTAATAATAAGAAAGGAATAAGTTCATACCAGTTAGCAGATACAATAGGAGTATCACAGAAAACAGCATGGTTCATGCTTACCAAAGTGAGGACTGTTTTTAAAGACATGGATGATTCACAGTTGGAAGGAGTAGTAATGTGTGATGAAACATTTGTGGGCGGCAAGAATAAAAACAGGCATATTGATAAAAAATTCAAATATACAAAAGGAAGGGATTTCCCAGATAAAGTAACAGTCATGGGGTTAGTTGAAATGGATGGCAATGCACGTTTATTTGCAATAAGTAAAACTTCAAAAGAAGTCCTATTGCCCATCATTTATAAAAATGTAAAAGAGAATAGTTCAGTAGTAACAGATGAATGGAAATCTTATCGAAAATTAAATAAAAATTACGACCATCAAAAAGTAGATCATAGCAAAAAGGAATTTATGAATGATTGCGGATTTAGTACAAATTGCGTTGAAGGACTTTGGTCAATTGTTAAGAGAACATATAATGGAACATACCATAATATGAGCAAGAAACATATTCAACGATACATGGATGAAATAGCATTCAGGTATAATACCAGACAATATAATTCAGAAGAAAGGCTAAATTTGATAATGGGTAGAATAGCATTCACACTAACCCAAAAACAGATCATCAATGAAAAAGAAATCCCAGAATCTCTCATTCCCCCTCCTGAAAGAGTTAGAAGATCATATATTAAATCAGGAAAACATAAAGGAGTCTACGAAAGATTCTACAAAAATAGACATGGAAAAGGAAGTCAAGAAAGTAATTACGAAGCGTAAGCAAGAGCCATTAAAAACAACAGGTAAAGTAAACATGGCTTCTTTAATGCCTTTGGTAAGAGTTGATAAGAACAATAAGAAAGATTAATGTTTGCTTAAACCTGTGTGAACATTAATAAATATATGTATATTTAATTTCATCACATTCAAATACGCCAAAATTAATTGTTCCTCCCTACAGAGCGGCAATGTTACCTGTTTTACTCGTTTTCTTGAAACAAGGGACTGGCGTTCCTGAATGTGAGATAAATGTATGTATGTGCAGGGGCTTGCCGCTCCTTTTATGTTATCGTCGGTGAATATGGCTAAAAAATCTTAACTTAGTGAGGTCTGAAAATGACAAAGCACTTAGTTCCCGCTAAGTGCCATATATAAGGCTATTCTTAATTGACTTATAGTAATTCAAATTTAATGAATTACTATGAGAAATACTATTATTTTCCTGCTATTTTTTGTATTTATTTCCTGTAAAGTTAGAAAAGAGTTTTTGCCAAATTCATTGATATGTATTTGCGCTACGGGATCGAGGACTGTCCCTATTGACACAATAGGGAACTTAGATAAGTGGATACCAATTAAGGGAGCCAGAAAGCCCCCTTCAAAGTTACTTTCATTACAATAGTTTTGCCACCTACTTTAAGTTTATTGTACGCTGCGGATGTATCAATGAATCGTTTAATTACTGTAACAGGATTTGCAATCCAAGTTTTTTTATCTTCTAAATAAGGAGAGATTTCATCAACTTCACCAGCATAGAGCAAGTCTGTCCTGATCGACCTCTCGAATCTTATGTCTTGTGTTATGTTGTCGTAATATATTTTAATACGATACATAAAAAGACTATCTGCTTCTTTACCAAAGATTATTACTTGACTAATGGCCTTCCCCCATTCTTTAATGAAAGCGTTAAAAGTTCGTTCATCTTGCTTACGTAATGCCAGAAGTGTATTTCTCAATTTATATCCAAAATTCCTATAAGCTATATCCAAATAATTTGCGGTTGATGATTTAGTGCACTTCCCATTTAATTCATTGATCACTTCCGTCCCAAAACTGCCTATAACAGCATAGTTTACTTGTCCGCATTTATATATTTTTCTAATAGAACCAGTATCTGTGGTAATATCAGTCCCAAATGGTTGTTTATTAATTCTACTGTCCGCCCCAACATAAATAGCATCCTTTGTTTTCTTGGCTATTACGCATGTTTGGGAATACCCGCTTAAACGAGCGACGGTGATAGTTGCCAGAATTATTATGTATCTCATCCCCTAATCTACGTCTGTATTTGGATATATAAAAGGAAAGAGTATTTTTAAGGTATTATCTCACATTCAAAAACGCCAAAAAATGAAATTTAATCCTTCCGGTTAGTCTATTTAAGATTTACCAATTGACTATAAATATAGTAGCGTTTTAGCTATTTTCTGGTTAACTGAAAACTGGTACTTTTCAATTAAGCAAAACCAAAGAATTAGTGATAACGCTCATGCTACGGCGTGGGCTTATTCTATTTGGTTTTGCGGGTGCGTACCAGTACCTCAGTTACCGTTAGTTATTTGTCCCACGCTATTTTTATACACCATACCCAAGAAGGGACTGTATGGGTAGTACTTACATTTTTATTACAGTGAAAACTATACCTAAGAAGTGGCTTATAGCTATGGGAGTGGTATTTATATGTACTACAAATAAAATCATAGCGCAGGATTCATCGCTTTTATTATCCCAACCAAAATTTGAATGGACATACGTAGGGAAAGGGAATGATAATTATTCCATTTACATAAAAACAGAATATACCTCTTTTGAAAAAAATGCTTACCCAAATCCTTATTATAAAGGTTGGGTAAAAGAAAGTTACCCTACTTATACATATAAAGGAAAAACTTATAAAAATGCGTATTCTCTAACTTTATATGGAATAGACTGTAATAACAATAAAATATGCACGTTACAAGATATTTTATACAATGGTTCAGGTAATATGCTTAGTAGCTCTACTGGATATGAATTAATGGAAGATGTTGTTCCGGGAAGCGTAGGAGAAGAAATAGTAAAAAAAGCTTGTTTATTATATAAAAATAAATAAAATGAAATTTAAAACTATACCACTTATTGTATTCATTAGTTATTTGACATTGAATAGTTGTACTGAAACAACTGCCAATATTTCTGATAAAAATCAGAAATCAGTAGAAGAATCTGCCTTAGACTCTATAAATAAATTACATACCAATCTTCTTATACAGAAATACAATGCTATAAATGATTTGGACGAGCAACCGTATTATACTTATCATATTCAAGATGAAATAAATACAAAGCATCAGCCTATTCGTATTATCGGCAGGATAACCGATATAATAAAAGAAGGCAAAGAGTATGTATTAAATGTAAGAGACCAAAATAAGAAAATGTGTTTGGCAAAAATAAAGGTGGATAGCATTCTCTTTAAGAAGATGGAATCTGAATTTAAAACAACTGAGAAAGTGTTTAATGATTACTGTTTTATTGTTAATGTAAATGATATAAAATCATCGTCTCCTGTATTATCATCTGAATCAGATGAGGACGGTGGTGGAAAATTAACTTATGACTATCGACACACTATAACTTATTTCATTGGAAACTTAATTGATTATTACAAATACGAAGAAAAATGAAAACACTTATCATTTTGTTATTAGCCTTGTATTTTACAAACCCAACCTATGTTTACATATGTAAGGGAAGCAAGTCTTACGCTTGTCATAGTACAAAAACTTGTAAAGGATTATCAAGATGTTCCACACCATTAACCGAAGTCAGATACACATATGCCATTGATACTCTGCATAGAACACGTTGTAAAATATGCTTACGTTAAAAAAAGATTAAAATACCATTAAAATTTGTAGATTTGAAATGATAAGCCCCGGACTTCCGATCCGGGGCAATTTATAAACGCCTAAAATAAAAGACATGGCAACGTATTCTGTTCGTATTGAGCTTTATGGCTCTCCTTCCAGTGAGGTTTATACTAACCTCCATTCAGCAATGATATCTAAAGGGTTTTCAAGAACTTTTTTAGATGCAGTGGCAAACAAAAGTTTTGAATTTCCTCATGCAATGTATGGCTATTTCAACCAAAGCACTACTGCAAACGTAGTAGAATTAGCTAAATCTGCGGCAGCTACTATTTGGAAAGACTTTTCTGTGTTTGTATCCAGTACAGAGGTACGATGGGAATATTACAATCTTAAATCACCTAAGTAGATTGTTGCATTTCGCCGTATCCCGGACTATCGCCACTATTTTCCCATGTTTGGTCAGTAGTGGCGATTATGTTTCTGCCAATTACTGCACAATATACTTTATATCCCCATTTTAATATCTTACCCATAAAGACTTAAATTTAAGCCTTTGATGATAATAGTATGTTTGTATATTATCGCCATAATTAGTAGTTAGTAATTAATTAAGTCCGATTTGTGGATTCTTATTGAGTCTGCATCTCTATAATCTCATGACATATCTTTTAAAACTGGAATATAGGATGAATATACTTCTAGTGTTTTTATTAACTGTATCGTGCAAACAATCTGATAATAATATTTCAAACAAGCCATCTATTGTTGACACATCAAAATATTCGATAATTCAGTTCAGTAATTCTGGTGATTGGTTTTTTAAGGACGCAAAACCATCAAATTTAACAACTGCTGAAATTCAAAATGCCGAAGCGGTTTTATTAAAGTGTATTGAAAATTATAACTCTGAACAGCAAAAACAATTTGATAAAATATCTAAAGAACATCCAGAATATAATCTAAAACTTCAAGACTTCATTATTGATCTGAAAAAATATAAAAGGCAATACGTTCCAGTTCTTACTAAAAAAGGACAAAAAGAGGTTTGGATAAATTTCTTTTGTGAAACATCGAATAAAAACTGGAGAAAAGAAATAATACATGTTGACGACGGTGGAAATTGTTATTTTAATGTAATCATAAATTTGACAACGAAAACATATCATGAATTGATGGTTAATGGAGTTGCATAGAAAGCATACACTAATAATTACTAATTACTAACTACTAATTACTAATTCAACTCACAAGTTTTTCAAAAATCCAGAATGCCATTTATCCATCCACTATCTAAAGTGGCTTTATATTTATTATAGAAGTTGATCGCCGGTTCATTCCAGTCGAGCACCTGCCAGACCATTCTCGTGTAACCTTTATCTTTCGCTTCCTGGATGGTTCTGTCGAATAATAATTTGCCGGCGCCTTGTCCGCGTAATTTTTCAGTGACCAGGAAATCTTCGAGATACAAACATTGTCCCTTCCATGTACTGTAACGGATATAGTATAAAGCAAAACCTTCTACCGTTCCATCTATCTCGGCTACAAATGCCCACCATACAGGGTTTGCGCCAAAACCGCTTTCTTCAAAATGTGCAAGTGTTACGGTTACTTCCTGCGGCGCTTTTTCGTAAACAGCGAGTTCGTTGATCAATTGAAGCAATCGGGTGCAGTCTTTTTTTTCTGCACGGCGGATGATGATATTCATTGTTGCCTTTTTTGTTTAGCCGCAGATTCGCAGATTTTGTTTGACTTAATCTGCGAATCTGCGGTTATGAATTTTTATGCATGTTGCAAAGCCTGTTCAAGATCGGCGAGGATGTCTTCGATGTTTTCAATTCCTACGCTCATTCGGATCAGGCCATCGGTAATATCAAATTGTTTTCTTTCTTCAGGCTTCAAACCAAAATGGCTCATCGTTGCGGGATGTGAAACAAGTGTATCAACCGTTCCGAGCGAAACGGCGCGCACACACATCTGCAAGGCATCTATAAAACGGCGGCCTGCATCGAGCCCGCCTTTCAATTCATAACTCATCAATGCACCTGCATGGCGCATTTGTTTTTTTGTAACCGCATGATCGGGATGTGAAGGCAACCCATTATAATTTACATGCGCAACAGCAGGATGTTTAGCCAGGTATTCTGCCACTTTCATCGCATTATCGCAATGTCGTTCCATGCGGAGCTCAAGCGTTTTCATTCCCTGCGTTAATAAAAATGCATCGAACGGATTACTGTTCCCGCCAAGCAGGGCATGCCATTTCCAGCCTTTTGTACGCATGAATTCAAGATCCCTTCCGAGTAAAACACCACCGATCGCTGTGCCATGTCCGTTTAAAAATTTTGTGGTTGAATGAAAAACAAAATCCACATCATACTTAAACGGTTGTTGTAAATAAGGTGTGGCAAAAGTATTGTCAACAGAAACAAGGATATTTCTTTTTTTAGCGAGTAAAGTTACCGCTTCAATATCCACACATTTAATGGTTGGATTGGCCGGTGTTTCAATATGCACCAGTTTGATGGAAGGATCTTTTGCAAGCGCTTCTTCAACCAGATTGATATCACGCATATCAACGATCATTGTTTTTACACCGGTATCTCCCAAAACCTTGTGCAACAATTCATGTGTGCCGCCGTATAAAGAAAAATGCGAAAGAACCGTATCGCCTGTTTGCAATGTACTCATGAAGAGTGTTGTCATAGCAGCCTGTCCGCTTGCATGCAGCAAAGCTTTTACCTGTAACGGTTCACCATTTTTATCTTTGATGCCAAACGATTCCAGCGCAGCAATGGTTTCTTCAGCGGTAGTAAAAGTGGGATTGCCCCAACGGCTGTAGATGCGTGTTTTATCGGCACCGGCAAAACGGTCGGAGCCTTGTTGCGCTGTATCGAATGTAAAAGTGGAGCTTGCATAAATGGGCGTAAGATGCGAAAAATCGGCGTTCTCTTTTCCCGAAGCATGCATGGCAACAGAACTGATGCCTGTTAGCGGAAATTGTTTATTCATTATTTTTGAATTGAAGTAAACCTGTTGGTGAGCTTCTTCAAAAATAAGATTAAACATGAAGCAATTACTTGTCTCTTTTGCCCAATACGAATACTGGGCAAACAAAGCATTGTCGGAAACCATTTTATCTATCTCCGAAACACAACAGCAGCAGGAGATCAAAAGCAGTTTTCCCTCTATCTATAAAACCTGCCTGCACGTATGGGATGCCACAGCCATCTGGTGGCAGCGTTTGCAGAAGGCGGAAGAAATAATTATCCCAAGCCGTGTTTCGCAACCATCTATGCAGGAAGTGATCGATGGTTTATTGAATCAAAATAAACAATGGGTTGACTGGACGAATAACGCTACCGAAGCGGATCTGAATCATGTATTTGCCTATAAAAATATGAAAGGCGAGCCTTTTGAACAGCCGGTGAAAGAGATCATGATACATTTATCCAATCATGGCACTTACCATCGCGGGCAATTAGTAACGATGCTGAGAGAAGTGGGTGTTGAAAAAATACCGCAAACGGATTATATACTTTTCAGCAGGAGTTGATGCAGGGGTCAATAGAACCATAGAGCATGGTTCATGGACTATGGTCTATGACAATATTTGAGCAGAGAAGTTCATTCACTTTGGTGAAAAATACACAACCAACATGAAATTTTAATAAGCCCACTTAACCCATGTTGCGCCCCAGGTAAATCCACCGCCGAATGCGGCAAGTACAAGGTTATCGCCTTTTTTTAACTGGCTCTCCCAATCCCATAAACACAATGGAATGGTTGCAGCAGTAGTGTTGCCGTATTTCTGAATATTGATCATTACTTTTTCTCTGGGCAGCTCCATTCTGCTGGCAGTTGCATCAATGATGCGGAGGTTGGCCTGGTGCGGTACGAGCCAGGCAATATCTTCTCCTGTTAAATTATTGCGTTCGAGTAATTCGGCGCTTACATCGGCCATACCTTTTACGGCGAATTTAAAAACGGGCTGGCCTTCCTGGTAAGCATAATGTTCTTTTGCCAAAACGGTTTCCACAGAAGCAGGTTTTACGGAGCCACCGGCTTTCATGTGCAGATACTGCCGGCCGCTTCCATCACTTCGTAAAATGCTGTCGAGTATGCCGCTTCCATCTGTTGCAGGTTCTAATAAAACGGCGCCGGCGCCATCGCCAAAAATGATACAGGTGGCACGGTCGGTATAATCAACGATAGCACTCATTTTATCAACGCCTACCACCACTACTTTTTTATAACGGCCGCTTTCAATATACATAGCGCCTGTTGTGAGCGCATATAAAAAACCACTGCATGCGGCGCTCATATCATATCCCCATGCATTGGTTGCACCGAGTTTATCGCAGATGATATTGGAAGTTGCCGGAAAAACCATATCGGGTGTAACTGTGGCGCAGATCAAACAATCGATATCTTTTGGGTCGAGGCCTTTTTTACGCAACAGTTCCTGAACAGCCGGAACGGCCATATCACTGCTGCCTTTGCCGGGTTCTTTTAATATCCTCCTTTCCGAAATACCGGTTCGTGTGCGGATCCATTCATCATTGGTATCTACCATTTTTTCCAGGTCGAAATTGGTAAGCTTGGTTTCCGGTACATATCCTCCTATGGCTGTAATGGCTGCTGTGATCTTATTCATGAAATTGTTTGGTTGAATGCGTCTAAAAATTCTTTGGGTGTTTGTATCAATAGTTTTTTACTCTTGAAATGTTTGGGGTTTCTTGTTACCAATACATGCAGGTTGGGTATTGCCAATGCACATTCTAACTGTATCGCATCTTCAAAATCCGTATTGCCGCTTTCCAGCGCTTTACCAATTACCTGGTCGTCTACGGTTACTGTTTTTATCAATTCCCTCATGTCTTTGATCGCCATGAAAGCTTTTTGCTTGCCGTTTAATTTTGACAGAAGATAAAACACAGTTGTATAACTGATAGCAGAACAGAATAATGCCGCCTGTTTCTCGTAAGCAATTTCCATGATCTCTTCCGCCTCTTTATCAAAAGGTTTTCGTTCGGCAAAGAAATCAAACAACACGTTAGTATCTAAAAAGATTTTTGTCATGGGTTGTGTTTCTCCCATATCGCTTCCGATACGATCTCTTTATAATCGCGCGTATCTTCTGTTTTAAAAGCACCATGCCATTTTTTTAAATGCGGCGGCAATTTTGATTTCTTCTTTTTTGTGGGGCTTGTGATGGCTTTGAGATACGACTCTACCAGCTGTGAAACACTCCTGCCTGTTTTTTGGGCATATTCTTTCGCTTCCTTGATCACTGTTTCATCAATTGACAAGGTCAATTTGGTTGACATACGTATAAATTTTTATCAAAGATACGTATAGTTGGTATTTTTTTAAAGACTATTTTTGAAGTTGATACTTATGATCGCTTTCGTCAGAGGACATTTTGCTGTAAAAACGCCTGCCCGTGTTGTGGTAGATGTAAATGGTGTGGGATATGAGTTGCAGATCAGCCTGCATACTTATTCAGCCATCAGCAATAAAGAAAGCGGACAGCTCTTTACTTATCTCCATATCACCGAAAATGCGCAGACCTTATTTGGTTTTGCGGAACCGGCCGAAAAGGAAATGTTCCTCAACCTGATCAGCGTATCGGGAGTAGGTGCAGCAACGGCAAGGATGATGTTGTCAGGTATGAAGCCGGATGAAATAGCCCGTGCGATCATTCAGGGCAACACCAGGCAACTCGAAGGGATCAAAGGGATAGGGAAAAAATCTGCCGAACGTTTGATCGTTGAATTGCGTGATAAGCTGAGTAAACAATCACTCGAATCGGCCGTAGTACTAACCGGGTTTCAAAAAGTTGACTCGGATGCAGTAAACGCACTGATCGCTTTGGGAATCGGCAGGGCAGTAGCAGAACAGGCAATCAAAAAAACAATGGCATCCGTAACAGAAAATACAGCATTGGAAGATATCATTAAACAAGCACTAAAAAACTTATAGCTTATCGCCTCCATTTCTACTTAACAAGTCTATTGTATTTTTTGTACTTAACTAAGTCTAACTGTTTGAAGGCTATTCGTCATTTTCTAACGCTATCCATCCTGTTGCTTGTGGGTTTGTGTACCTATGCGCAGCAGAAAGATTCTGTTGTCCATTATCCCATTACCGACAGAAGGGCCGATCCATTGTCCAACCCCAGCTACAATCCGTTTGACTATCACGATACCACGCTGATCAAACGCAGCATTGAATATGATCCTGTAACAAAGTCTTATTACATTATTGAAAAGATCGGCAACAAGCTTTACCGCACGCCCACTTTTATGACCTATGAAGAATTCTGGGCAGAAGAAGCGCGCAGGGCCGAAGAAGATTATTTTAAAAAACGCGCCGCTGCATTAACCACGCTGAATTTAAAAACGCAACGTCCCAAAATGCAGGTCTATAATAAATTATTCGACCGGATCTTTGGAACAACGGCCAATGGTTTAAAAGTAGATATCAAACCGGCAGGCGAAGTAAATATCATGGCAGGATACCAGGGCCAGAATATTGAGAACCCCACATTACCCGAACGTGCAAGAAAGAACGGCGGTTTTGATTTTGATATGAATGCCAAAGTAAATGTAAATGCGAACATTGGCGACAAGCTTAAATTCCCGATCAACTACAACACATTATCAAACCTTGGTTTTGATAACCAGCTGAAACTTGATTACAAGGGTATGGATGATGAGATCATTAAAAGCCTGGAAGCAGGTAATATTTCATTTCAAACCAGGAGCACATTAATTCCGAGTGCGCAGAATTTATTTGGTATCAAAACACAACTGCAGTTTGGTAAGTTATTTGTTACGGCAGCGCTCGCAAATCAAAACTCAACACGCCAGTCGGTTGGGTTGCAGGGCGGCGCGGCAACAACCAATTTTTCGAAACACCTGGATGAATATGAAGAGAACCGCCACTTTTTATTAGGCCAATACTACCGTAATAATTATAACAAGGCAATGAGCAACCTGCCTGTAGTAAACTCGCAGATCCAGATCCAGCGGATGGAAGTATGGGTAACCAACAGAACAGGCGCAACAACCGATACACGCTACATCGTAGGTTTGATGGATCTTGCCGAACCGCAGCCTTTCAATCCCGCGGTCAGGTCATTAAGCTCAAGCCCTTTACCAGCCAACGGCGCCAATGATCTTTTTGCCGCGCTGGCAGGAAATCCAACCGCTACCAATCCTGCATTGATCAATTCATACCTGCTGGGCAGGGGTTTAAAACCTGTTGATGATTTTGAAAAAACATTTGCACGCAAACTAAACCCTTCTGAATATTATTATAATCCACAGGTTGGATTTGTTTCATTGAATGTGCAGTTACAGTCGGATGAAGTACTCGCTGTTGCTTATCAATACACGTATAACGGAAGGGCTTACCAGGTAGGACAGTTCTCGAGTGATGTGGCGCTTGATTCAACAAGCGGTGTACAAAAAGTTTTGTTCCTGAAATTATTAAAAGCCACTTCGCAAAGAACACAGTTGCCGATCTGGGGATGGATGATGAAGAATGTGTACTCGCTCGATCTTTTTGGCGGCATACAGAAAGATGGCTTCCAGCTGAACATCATGTACGATGACCCGAGCGGCGGATTAAAAAGATATTTGCCCGAAAGCTCACCTGCTGTTGATGGAAAATCATTGTTGCGCATTTTAAATCTCGACCGGTTAAACAGCCGCAACGATCCGCAACCCGATGGTATATTCGATTACGTAGAGGGCTTTACCATTTTACCAACGATGGGCCGTGTGGTGTTCCCTGTGCTCGAACCGTTTGGCCGCGACCTCGATACACTGGCTTTTGCCGGGCAATCAACGGCGCTTAAAAAGAAATATGTTTATTATCAATTGTATGATTCCATCAAAGCGATAGCGCAGACCTATGCGAACCTGAACCGTTTTGTAATGCAGGGAACAGTGAAAGGAAGCGCCGGCGGATCTGAGATACAACTCGGAACATTTAATATTCCACCGGGTTCCGTTACCGTAACTGCCGGCGGGCAAACTTTAAAAGAAGGAATTGATTTTACCGTTGATTATAATTTAGGGGTGGTTAAAATTATTAACCAGGGCATCCTCAGTTCCAATATTCCTGTAAAAGTTTCTTTCGAAAACAATGCAGGCATCGGAACACAGCAAAGAAGTTTTACCGGATTGCGGCTTGATTATAAAGCGAATAAAAAATTAACGGTGGGCGCTACCTATGCACGCCTTGCCGAGCGGCCTTATTTTACCAAAGTTGGTTTTGGCGAAGACCCGATCAATAACACGATGTATGGATTGGATGTAAGCTATCGTTCGGAACTGCCGGGGCTTACCAGGCTTCTTGACAAGCTGCCTTTTTATTCAACCAAAGCAAAATCATTTATCAATGCATATGGTGAAGGTGCGGTGTTGAAACCCGGCCATCCATCGCAGATCGGCTCGGGCGACGCGGGCGCAGTATACATCGATGATTTTGAAGGAACGAGTACCAGTATCGATCTGCGTTTTCCATTTGTTGCATGGGCGCTTGCCTCAACCCCGCAGGGCAACCCGTCATTTCCGGAAGCCACTTTAACAGATTCGATCGATTATAATTTTAACCGCGCAAAACTTGCGTGGTACAGCATTGAACCAAACCTGCAGGACAGGAACAGCCCGAATAACCCGCTCCGAGCAAACTTAGGCGAGCTGAGTGACCCGAGAGTGCGCCAGGTATTTACGAGTGAATTGTTTCCGCAACGCACAACAAATATTACGGATGTGCAGTCGGCAACATTCGACCTCGCATATTATCCAACAGATAAAGGCCCGTATAATTTTGAAAGCCGCAAAACAGAGATCGATGCAAATGGAAAATTATCAAGGCCTGCAGCAAGATGGGGAGGTTTGATGCGAGCAATTGATCAAACAGATTTTGAAACACAGAATATTGAGTTCGTGGATATGTGGGTGCAGGATCCATTTATTAAAAATCCAAACAGTAAAGGAGGAACCTTACGGCTTAATCTTGGAAACGTAAGCGAAGACATTTTAAAAGACGGAAAACGTTTTTATGAAAATGGAATGAACTCACCCAATATTCCTTCACAGGTAGACAGTTCAAATACATGGGGCAAAACACCGGTAAACCCGATCCAGGTTACACAGGCATTCAGCAACGACCCGGCCGACAGGCCCTACCAGGATGTTGGTTTCGATGGATTGGATAATGACGGCGAGCGCAGAAAAAAAGGATACGTATTACAAAAGCTCGCAAATAATTTTGGTACCAGTTCGCCCGTATATCAAAAGGCATTGCTCGATCCTTCGAATGATGATTATGTATGGTACCGCGATCCGGCTTTTGACCCGCTGGGTACGGGCATTCTCGGCAGGTATAAGAATATCAATAACCCGCAGGGCAATTCACCTATTGCAGCATCGAACAGCCAGTTTACTGCAGCCGCAACATTGTATCCCGATAACGAAGACCTCAACAGGGATAATACCTTAAATGAAACGGAAGCCTATTACGAATACGAGATCAACCTCACGCCGGGAATGGATGTAGGCATCACTCCTTTTATCACCGATAAAAGAAAAGTGATTGTAAATTCTGCAGATGGCGTACAACGCACAGAGAACTGGTTCCTGTTCCGTATCCCGATAAAATCTTATGTACGGAATGTAGGCAATGTGCCAGATTTTAAATCCATCCGTTTTGCGCGTATGTATTTAACCAACTTTGAGGATTCTGTTGTGTTACGTTTGGCATCATTGAATTTAGTGAGGAACACATGGAGACAGTTTACGTTCAATGTTGATACCACCGGATCGTATACGCCCATCAACAACAGTACCGGCACCGTATTCAACACACTCGCTGTAAACCTCGAAGACAACAGTAACAGGCAACCGGTTAACTATATACTTCCGCCGAATGTTGAACGTGTGCAGTTATTAAGCAATAATGGTGTTAACCTTCAGCAGAATGAACAGTCGCTGAGTTTGCGTGTATCAAATCTTGCAA
>JABDAP010000048.1:0-19825 GCA_013289065.1 Bacteroidota bacterium
CAGCCAACCTAAGTACCATTACATATTCTGTTACGGATGCCAGGCTCGTCGTTGAAACCTGGTAGGATTTGTATTTATATGGAAACAAATAAGTGGCAGTGGGTGTTGTCGTTGTAATATATGTTCCTATCCAGTTTGTTTTGCGCTTATCGTTTGTTTCAAAACTGCTTAATAATTGAGGGCTTATGGAAGTAGAATTAGTATTTCCGGTTGAAGGTGCGGATGTTAATATGAAACCTGAACCATCTCCTGTATTTTGCCCTGCCGGCAAGGGCGTTTGTATTTGCCAGATCGCTTCGGTGCTGTTTTTTAGAAACACGCTGTTGGTTGGCCCGCTCAAATTGGGGCATAAGCTATATAAACCAACATTATTGATTGCCAATGTGGATTGGATTTCTGCAGAATCATACTTATTAGCATACAGATAAACTCTTGCAAGTAACGCAGCTGCTGCCGATTTATTAGGCCTTACTCTTTCCGTAGTGGTTAGGGTGTCTGTTATATCTACATACCCCGCATTTAACAGGTTCTCTGCACTGGATAAATCATTGATGATCTGTTGATACACCTGCGCCTGCGGTGTTCTTTTAATAGATCCGTTTATTGTATAATCCGTTCCGGTGACAAGAGGAACGTCCCCATAAGAATTGGTGAGATAAAAATGACTGAAAGCCCTAATGAATTTCGATTCTCCAATCAATTGTTGCTGAATAAGCGGGCTGATATTTCCATTATTTTGAACTCCTGCTATGATCGCATTTGCCTGGTAAATATAACTATACCAATTGTTCCATTCACCTGAATTAGAAGTTGCCACCATCGAATTCGTATACCATTGCAGGTTTGATGTTTGCGTTGAATGGTTAGTCAATTCATCCGCCATTAAACCGAAAGTTTGAGAAGCGGCAAAAGATTCACCATTAGTGTTAGTGGCCATTTGTGAATAGATATAAGTCAATGCTGCAGTGGCTGTAAGCGGATTATTAAATACACTGGCTGAAGCGAGTTGAGTGAACGAGGTCTCAACCTGCACATCTTTTTTACAGCCATTCATCATCAAAATAAATATTGAAAGACTGATTGTTACCAGGTTTTTTTTATAATTATAATAAGGTCTCATTTTTTCGATTTTATTGATTCTCTAATTAAAGGGTAAATTTGACACCAGCTGTAATAGTCCTGAGTGGAGGCAAAGACAGGAAAGTCCCCGACCCTCCTGATTCAGGGTCCAACCCTTTATATTTTGTAATCGTGAATAAATTTTGACATTGCAAATAAACCCTAGCATTCTGCAGATGGGCTTTGCTGATCCATTTTGCCGGAAGCAGGTAAGAAAATGCCAGGTTCCTAAAGCGCAGAAATGATGCATCTGTAAAAACACCATCACTATTTCTCAAGAGAGAATTGCCCGGTAGCGCGACTGTAGCATTGGTTCCGAAGCGTTGAATATTTGTTTGATCTCCGGGCTTTTGCCAGCGTGCATCTACCCATATCGGTTGATTGCTATTTATGCCATTAGCGGTGGCTATATATTCTTGAAAATTATAGTTGATCTGGTTTACGTATTGCAATAAGACATCCAATTGAAAGCCTTTATAAGAAAAGCTATTTTGCATACCACCAAAATATTTTTGGGTAAGTGCCTGGCTAATAATCTGGTCTGCCGTCCCAGGAGAACCGCTCGTATTATTGGTAGCAAAACTGTAAATACCGGTTTGGGGATTTACACCTATGTAATGGTATACTTTCTTTATAAAAAGAGATTGCCCGACCACAAGGTTATTTTTATATGAACCAAAATTTTCAATACCGGGGAAAGCAACCAGTTTGTTTTTCGGCAAGGTAAAATTGATGGAAGTGGTCCAGTTAAAATTCTTTGTTTTAATATTGGTTGTGTTCAATCCTAATTCAAATCCTGAGTTTTGAACAATGGCCGGCAGATTATACTGGACAGAAGTAAAACCGCTGACGGCAGGTAAGGCATAGCCCACAAGTTGGTTGCCTGTTCGGTTGCGATAGTAGCTAAGTGAAACTGAAATTCTATCTTTTAAGAACCCAAGTTCCAACCCTCCTTCTAATTTCTTCACTACTTCCCATGCAAAATATTGGTTGGTTAATTGGGTAGGATATAAGCCTGCAATACCTTGGTAAGTAGAAGAACTCGAAGAATAGGTACTTAAAAACTGGTAATCCGGAATCTGGTCATTCCCAGTCGTTCCATAACTAGAGCGTAGTTTGCCGAAACTCAAGAGCGGAAGGATGTTTTGAACAAATTTCTCTTTTGAAAATATCCATCCGAGGCCAACTGCCCCGAAATTACCAAATTGTTTTCCCGACCCGAAACGGCTGCTGCCATCCCTACGGACTGTAAGGTTTAGTAAATATTTTTCTTCGAGGTTATAGCCAACTCTTGCATATAATGCAGCATATTTATATAGTGTATAATTGTCGCCTGAAAAAGAAGGTGTAGCAGCGGATGCAGGATTATAAACCAATGCATCACTGCTAAATCCCCTGAAACTTTGAGCTATACTACTTAGATCCCTTTGCTGAAAAGTTGCACCAAATAAAGCTTCCAATTTCCCCAAACCAATTTGCTTTTGATAGGATAGCTGTGGCTCGATATTCCAGGTTTTAAGATCAGTTGTTGCGATATTATTTTGCCTAAAGTTTGGATTTAAATTATTTGGTGGGGCGATCGAAGTAGAAAATATTAAATTAGATTGATTCATTTGCATATGATTATACCCAAACGTTCCTTTTAGCTGCAAGCCGGGCATTATTTCATAACTCAGGTTAAGATCACCGATCACGTTATCTGTAATGGCTTTTGCCTGGCGAAATGTTGAAGCAAGAGGGTTATTCCAGGTATTTACTCCATTGCGAACCTGCCAATTGAGATTTCCAAATTGGTCATAGATCGCCGGTGCATCTGGCGCAAGTGTAATATTGCTTGTAAAGTCAACCTGAGGTAAAACATTATTATCTGTCACATAACTGGCAGTAAGTTGAATATGAAATTTCTGATCGGTTGAAGCATGCGTTACATTGACATGCATAGAGGCTTTTTGATCAGAATAATTTCCGGCAAAAACGGTTCCTTGTTTACTATATCCGCCTGCAATTAAAAATTGTGTATTTGCACTACCTCCTGAGAAACTACCCTGAACATTTGTAAAATTATCAGTGTTACCGATCAGTGCTTTTTGCCAGTTGGTGTACCTAGTAGTATCCCACACGCCATTGATATCATAATTATTATCACTCGGGTTAATATTAATATTAGGAACCGGCAATCCATCATTTTTAAGGGCTTCCCTACGCATAGCCAGGTATTGTTGTGTATTATACATATCTATTTTCCGGGCAGCACTGCTAAATCCGCTATAAAGATTCAAATCAAATTTGCTTGCACCAGCCTTACCATTTTTGGTAGTGATCAGTATGACACCATTGGCACCTCTCGATCCATATATCGCTGTAGCATCCGCATCTTTTAACACTTCAATGCTTTCAATGTCGGCAGGATTTAAGCTGTTGAAAGGGCTCATGCCTACCCCATTTATATTGCTAACATTGTTATTACTGTTATTCGGAATACCAAGTGCTCCACCTCCAATATTGGGGTTGGTTAATGTTGCTGAAGTAAATGGCACTCCATCAACAATATATAATGGATCATTCCCATTGGCTATGCTATTTACACCCCGTATGCGGATCGTGCTATATGCACCGGGCATACCCGACGTCTGTTGTATATTCAGTCCTGCAACTTTTCCAATTACTGCCTGCATGGGATCTGTCAAAGGTTGCTCTCCAATTTCTTTGGCAGATATCGTGCTTGTGTTACCTGTATTGAAGCGCTGTTTTACTTCATAATAACCCTTACTCACCACAACTTCCTGCAATGATTGCGTTGCCACATTCAAGCTCGCAATAATTGCCGTTTTATTATTAACAGATATGGTTGTGCTTTCATACCCAATAAAAGAAATCTCAAGCACCGCATTCCCATCCACTCCTTTCAACACAAACACTCCATCCAACGCAGTTGTCGTTCCTTTATTCGTTCCCTTAACTTTTACACTCGCTCCATTCAAAGGATTGCCATCTTTATCAGTGATCTTTCCGCTGATGTCAATGGGTGACGGTGGAGCAGATAATCTGGGGTCTAAACCTTCTGCTAAAGGCTGCATCGGCTGTGGGGCCACCATGATAAATTTTTCAGAGATACTGAAATTAAGCGGCTGATTTTTGAGTATGGATTGCAGGGCCCTTTCGAGTGGTGCATTAACCAGGTCGATGGTAACGGGGCTGGCTTTTGCCACTTCCTTTTTGCCGTAAATAAAAGTAAACCCGCTCTGCTTTTCAATTTCGGTAAACACTTTCTCCAACGGGAGATTTTTTACACTGAGCGTAATGGATTGCGAGTAAGTTCTTGCACTTACCTGTAAGATCGCAGCCAGTAGCAGGAAAACAGTCAATTTCATAACTAACCACGCTTTAGAAGTTAGATAGGGCCGTTCCCGCTGGTTGCGGGACAAGCCTTTGCCATAAGCAGTTGATTGCATAGCTTTGTTTTGTTTGGGTTAACGATAATTGAGCCTTGAGTATGGTTTTGATTATTGCCCGCCCGGATGAGAACATCCGTTCGGACGGGGGTAGCCCGGACAACTGTTCCGTTCCGATTCGCCGTCGGGACGGTTTTGTTTTGGGCTGCCCGTTATTTTATTTTATTTCATCACAGTGATTGTTTTTCCGTCAATAATAAAATGTACGCTCCTGGTTCCTTCAAGCAGGTTAAGCAGTTTGGAAACCGGGACATCTCTTGGGATCTTGCCTACAAATTCTTCCGTGATCCGGTCACGGTAAACAATGTCTACCCCGTACCATCTTTCCACCTGTTTCATTATTTCTTCAATGCCCGAACCGTCAAAACGGAAAATACCATTCTTCCATGCCAGTGTTTCATCCATATCCGGGTTGGGAACCAGCTTCAAATTTCCCGATTGATCAACCTGTGACTGCTCACCAGGTTTAAGCGTTAAGCGTTGAGCATTGAGCGTTGAGCGAACACGTATACTTCCTTCCACCAATGTTGTTTTGATCACATGCTCATTATCATACGCATTGATATTAAATTCAGTTCCGATATCCTGTATCTCCTGCCCCTTAACCATTACTTTGAAAGGCATAGCAGCATTATGGGCCACTTTGATATATACTTCGCCGGTTACTTCAACCACCCTCTCTTTTCCTGTGAAAACAGTCGGGAAACGAATGGAAGAAGCTGCATTTAACCACACGGTCGAACCATCCTTTAATTGCAATACTTCGGTATGCGCAGCAGGCGTTGACAGCGTAGCGTATTGTACAGATTCCGTAGCGTATTGAACAGATCCCGTAGCATATTGTGTAGCGTTACTCTGAACTGAAACAGTTGAATCGCCTTTGCTGAAATGGCCCAACACGTTTCCATTGGCTGCCGTATCAAGTAAAATGGAACCGCCTCCCTCGATGCTAAGTACCGCACCGGTTTTACCTGGGGCCACATCATTTTTTAAACCGCTGTGTTTGTGATAGCAGTTCCGGTTTTTTAGGTTGCAGTAAGAAATAAGCCCCTGCAACTGCGAATAATATAACCGCTGCCGCAGCATAACGTAGCCAGTATATTTGGGCTTTTTCTTCCACCCTTCTGCCCTGCCGCATCACCTGCGCAAACATTTCTTCGCGTCTGTAATCCGCGAATTGAAGGTCCGCCTGCATCATGTCCCAATGCGTTTGCAGGCCTTCGGCCAGTTGCGCTTTAGTGATCTCGCCCTGGTGGTATTGTTCAATGAGTTCTTCCATACGCTTATATATAGTAAGACAGGCAGGAACTAAGAAAAGGCCCTATGCCCTGAAAAAAAAAATTATACATAATTTGCCGCGATCAGCAAAAGCAGGAGAGGTAAGTTACGCTCCGAGAGATAGGATTTCATAGAATCCGTTGCAATGGCGATATAATTCTTGACGGTCTTTGCACTAAGGCCCATCTGTTCGGCGATCTCGGCATAAGTCAACCCTTCGTGCCTGGACAATAACCACGCTGTTTTTTGTTGGCCCGGTAACCGGTCAATCGCTTCATCGATGAGGTGATACATTTTTTCCTCCGGTGCATCATGATTACCTGTCACTTCTTTTTCATAGGCCGACTGCCGGTTACGTGCCCGCCTTTCCTTATCGATCAGGTTCAGCGCCTGGTTGCGCGATACAATAAAAAGATAGTTCTTGAAGGATTGTATCCCCGCAAGGCTTTCCCTTGTCATCCATATTTTCAGGAATATATCCTGCACGATCTCTTCGGTGGTTACCCTGTTTTTGGTGATGCGGAAAACAAAACTTAAGAGAAGTGGCTGGTACACATCAAACAGTTCGCGGAAAGCCGACTCGTCACCTTTGGAGGTTTGAAGCAACAGGTCTGCTTCACGGGGGGTGATATACAGGTTGGACTCGCTCAAAATTTTTTTGGCTTGCGTGTGCTTACAAGAGATACGGGACCTTAAAAAAGTTGCATGATGCGTGTAAGTGGATAGGTGCAAGCTAATAAGAAATCCGGTTCCTTTATTGTACTTTCAAAATTCAACCGGCATTCTTATGAAAATAATTTGCGCATGCGTGGCCGTATTTCTTTCTCTTCGCCCGGCATGAATGCGAATGTTATGATCACTGTTTTAAATGCGTATGGCAGCCCACTGCAAGGAGCCATCGTAATGATCAGTCAAAATAAATCAGGGACAACTGATAAACACGGCAACTTCGTTTGAAAGAGTACAGATGTACTCGGCACAGCAAAAATTTCTTGCGCAAATTATCAAAGCCAGGAAATTAAAATCACTACACAAGGCTCCCCTAATGGGAGCGATGAAGGTTCAGCACCAACTTGCCGGTATCAGCTAAGAATATAAAAGGGATAGTAAGCTTAATTCAAAAGATTAAACGCGTAGACTCATCAAAAGTCACAAATAAATTTGCGCCTCGTTCCTTAATTGAACACTATACTTTTATTAGGCACACTGCCGGTGCAGTGCCTCTTTCAGGCTGCCACATGCTATCATAATGTATTCTGAAACGGTGATTGGCGCGATCCCCAATTGCTGTGCGATCTGCCGGTGAGTAAGTTGTTCGATCCGGCTCAAATGAAACACTTCGCGCCTGCGCGGCGAAAGGGTATGCAATGTTTTTTCAATCAGTTCCGCCGTTGCCTTTACATGAATGCGGTCATCAGCAGAAGCAGGATCAGTTAACTCAAGGGCCAGGGTATCATAAGACAGGAAGATCTTTTTTTTCCTTGCTTCGCTCACCAGTCGGTTACGTATACTTAAAAAAAGATAATTACGCAGGCAGTCAACACGTTGCCACTTATCTCCTTTCCAGAGATTCATAAAAATATCCTGCACAATATCTTCAGCACAACTGCAATTATTGTCCAGTACACCCACCATACTCACCGCAACGGGGAAATACTTCCGGTATACCTGTGAAAATCCTTTGCTTCGTATCAACTCAGTCTCTGCACACATTTTTGTTTGCTTGTTATGGATTTATGGATGATCATCTTTGCACCGCGAAACATCGACAGTTGTCGATATAAAAAATATAAATCATTGTAAGAAGTTTTACTTTTTAATCTTCATGACAACACCCTGCGAATATGACCTTTGAAAAAAATCAGTGGTAGTATATTAAAGAATGCAACACGGATCAGTAGCAAGTGCTATGAGCAGCATGATGTAACATTCACGCCCGTCAGAAAAAAAATTTATGTGGGTAATCCGGTCTCAATCTTTGGTGGTATTAATATTAAAGTTCAGCCCTTACAGATTTTTCGACTTATCAAAACCAGTCAATCACTTATCAAATCCCGTTTATTTTTATTTATTATCGTATGGTTGTCTCAACTGCACTACCGGTATGCCCAACACTTTCATAAAAAAATCTTGATCATCGTTTATCCTGTTTTGAAAATGCTTTTTGATGTGTTTCTTATTTATCAATACTGGGAGCCTTCGATCCTTTAAATCGCCATTCAGGCAATTTTTTCTTCTCCGGCCAGATCTCATCTAATGTATTGCCGTCATACAAAATCCCATTCTTCATCACATAGCGGATCGAGTTTGAGTTATGAATATCATCCAGTGGATTCTTATCAAGTATGATCAGGTCGGCCAGTTTTCCCGGTTCGATAGAACCTATGTCCTGCTGCATCCCAAGCGCTTTGGCGCTTTCAATTGTGGCAATTTTCAGCGCTTCAAGGTTTGTTAGTCCTCCCAATTGGAAGGCCCAAAGTTCCTCGTGCGCTCCAATGCCGGGATCATTCCCATGACTGCCCAGAGCCACGTGGCCGCCGGCATGAAAGATTCGCCTTGAGACAGAAGAAGGATAAATAAAATTCAAGAAATCCATTGGCATGGGGATTTTAGGAGGAGATTTATGAATAAACATCTGGTATTCTTTTTCCGGTCGGAAATGAAAGACTTTGTAGTCAGGATGCAATTGAAATTGATACCGGTAGTAAGCTGTCGCCCCGCCTTCATGGGCAACCGTTAAAGTGGGCGTATGCCACGCACCTGACAGTGCCCATAATTGGATGACATCATCGTGCACATCACCCCATATAGGTGCATGTTCTATTCCTGTCGAGCCGTCCTTGATCATAGCAATGTAATTCGGGAACGCGAAATCGCCTTCATTGGTCATATTGAGGTGATAATGCTGTGAGGCCATAGCGACCCACTGTTTTTGCAATCGGGTTTCCTGTTGATATTGTTTAATATAGGTGGCGCCGAGTTCGGCCCGTTTTTGAACCGTTGCAAGTGCCTCTTCATAACTTCTGATTTGAAACACAACTGCATCACCGACACTAAATAAGCGCGGCCCGGCCATCTGCCCTGTTTCTATGCATTCTGCATCCCCAAATGAATTGTAGTTATTGGAAGGATCTCGCGCCGTGGTTACGCCATACGCAAGGTTAGACAGGTAATGCCACCACTGCTGTCCGGTCATTACTTGACGAGTGCTGACATGATCGTGAATATCTATAATGCCCGGCATAATGGTCTCACCCTTTAGATCGATCACTTTTGCTGTCTTAGGTATTTTTAATTTTGAGGATTCTCCGACATCTATAAACCGTCCATCGCCAATGATAACTGTTCCCTTTTCAATAACTTCCTCCCCTTTCATCGTGATAATGCGGGCATTGGTTAGCGCAATGGTTCCTTTAGCGTAAGCCCTTGACGCTTCCAGGCCGATGTTTACAGTCTCCGGCTGAATATGAACCTTGAAGTACTGCTCATTCTTGTTGCCGATTGCCGTATCTTTTTGCGAGATGGCTGTGCGCATGATCTCATCAGGGTTGATCCTGTAGAATTTATTTGCATAGGACCAGCTGAGCATGCTTCCGTCCAGGCTCCATTTTGGGTCAAGTCCACCTATAGCAAAGCGGATAACGGGTTGAGGGCCTTTTGTCGAATTGATTAGGATCGTATCCGCAGCTAGGGCAACCGGTGACAGGTACAGATCTTCGTTGATCTCGTAAACGATGTATTTTTTATTTGGCGAGAGGGATATCTGGTAAAAGCCATTAGTGGTCTCAGGGTCAACTAAAGGGTCTGTTCCTTTTAAGGGGTCTGTTTCTGTTTCTCGAAATCTGGCAAATAATTGTCTGTTTCGACCATCAAGATCAGTGACGATCAATGCATCATTTTGTGTATAAATGATTTGTTTGCCGTTTGGTGAAAACGCTAAACTGTTGACCATAGAAATACCAAATCCGATAATCTTACTCAGGGATTTGTCACTGACATGAAGCAACTGTAAACTACCTTCATGTGGGTCCTCTCCCTCAGCCACATGGATGGCATCCGTTAAGATTGCAATATACTCACCATCCGGTGACCATGCGGGACTTGCAAACATCGCCGGGCTCTGATCAGAGGTCAATTGTTCCGGCTTACCGCCCGATGCCGGTATTCGCCATAAGGCACCACCCAGGGTATCACTTTTGGTCACATAAGCTATCCATTTACCATCGGGTGAAAACGCTGGCTGTAGTTGATCTAATGGTTGGCTAACCAGCAGATACGGCTTCCCATTTGGCAGATCCATGATATAGATTTTATGCAAAGCAGAAAAGACCAATTTTTTGCCGTCTGGGCTTGCATTGGCCCAACGGGTATACCTGACCTGCAGCGGGTCTAGTGACAATTTGTAACTATTGCAATTAAAGTCGGCACAGTCGATGTTAAGTTTAGCCTTAAAGGGGATAATCTTGTCCGCCCTGTGCTCCAGATCAATCTGGTGTATCTTTCCCATATAACCAATCAGAAGGTGTTTTGAATCGCGGGAAAACGTGAAATGTTCCTCTGGCTTCCGCTTGTGCGAATCCAATTGATCTACCAATACCTCTTCTTTTCCGGTTGCAAGGTCCCTGGCAACGAGGCTGCCTTTAGGATCGGAATTCGTCATATAGATCAACCACTTCTGATCGGGGGATATCCGTGGGTTGCAAGCATGTGCTGGCAACTCAGCAAATTTGGATATCTTGCCAGTCAAGCGGTCATAGTATATGATTTCGACTTTTGTAAAATGATCAATCCAGTAATAATATAATCGTCCATCTGGGGAAATGTCAAAAATTTTCTTCACATCCTCCGGCAATGTACTACTGCCGCTTACAAGACTCACTAGGCGACCCGTCAGGTAATTATTCCCTGGTACAAGTACAGCTGTTCCATCAGTTAGCCATATGGGTATAGGGGGGAAAGCAATATCTCCATCGTTACTGGTAATACCATACAGTCGGCCTGGATCGAAGGTTCGCTGGGTCGTTCCGTCCGCTTGCATTACCTGGAGCCGCCAGGCCCCTGATATATCGCTCACAAAAGCGATCTTTTTGCCATCCGGTGACCAAATTGGGTGAAAATTGATCGCCATGCCGCGGGTAAGCTGTTCGGGAGTTCCCCCTTCCACGGGCATTTTAAATATCTCTCCCAACAGGGTAAAAACAATCTCTTTGCCGTCCGGCGAAAGATCCACATCCATATATGAACCCTCCGTAGTTTCAAATGAGATTGTACGGGTTGGTTTAAGTGGTAAAGTCTGCCCAAAAGAAGAAAAACACAATAAAAAGGCGGCCGACGATAGCGCCAGGCGAAATCGTAAATTCATTTAATCACATTTTCAGGTAAAGCATGATCTCAGAGCGAAGGTACCCGCTCTGAGAAATGAGATAGAAATTAGAGGTTTAATAACCCGGGTTTTGTATTAGATTGGGATCAGCTTGTATTTCGGTTAACGGGATGGGTGCTAGTTTTTGATGGCCATCGGTACTCCACACTCCTCCTTTTGAAGCGCAGACATTGCCAGGTGGGCCTAATACTACGTCCACGGCTCCTGTTCTGTTCAGATCGAACCACCGATGTCCCCACTCGCAAAACAATTCCACTTGTCGCTCGTGCAGGATAGCATTTAATAATGATGTTTTGTCAGTTGCCCCGGAATAATTGGGGAGGCCCGCCCGATTCCTGATAACATTCAGATCAGATAATGCACCTGAAGTACTGCCCTGCTGTGCCCTGGCTTCTGCCCGGATCAGGTATTGTTCACCTAAGCGAAGCACCATCGTATATTCTGTGACACTTGTAGCGGTGCGAACTTTGTATTTATAAGGATAGTAATATTTAACCACAGGGGTAGTGGTTGTTTGGTAGGTTCCGATCCAGTTTGCCTGCCGCAGGTCGTTGGGTTCAAAACTGCTATACAACTGAGAACTGATGGCCGAAATGGACGGAGCAGATATCAATATAAATTTATTACCATCCGGGGTTGCACTGGTACTTGATGGTAAAGGTATCTGCAATTGCCAGATCGCCTCATTACTGTTTTTGGCAAATACATTACTTGTATTAGGTGTGATGGCCACAAGACTGTATAGCGAATTGTTGATTACAGAGCTGGCCTGTGCCTCGGCATTAAGGTATTGTGTAGGATCTTTGCCATAATCTCCTAAATAAAGATAGGCTCTTGCCAACATCGCCGTTGCCGCAGCTTTGTTAGGTCTTACCCTTTCTGTTGTGCTGACTGTGTCCGTTGCATCCAGGTAATTATTATTGAGTAGGCTTTGTGCATCCATCAGGTCTGCGATTACCTGCTTCAAAACCTGGAGTCTTGGAACCCTTGCGAGTTTGCCTGTTACCGTATAATCTGTGGTAAGCGCCAGTGGCACATCACCAAAAATATTGGTCAGGTAAAAGTGCCAGTAGGCGCGGATAAATTTGGATTCACCAGTCAGTTGGTTAGCAATAGACTCACTGATTGATTTGTTATTTTGCATGGCTGCAATGATGGCATTGGCCTGGTAAATGTATTTGTAAGGATTATTCCACTCATTGAAAGTTCCGGAGGATGGGCTGGTGCCCATTGCATTTTGATAAAGAGTAATTTTAAATGAGTTACTCCCATAGACTTTCAGTTCATCTGATAAAAGACCACTATAAAAAGCCACATTATAAGAATCCCCACTGGACATCGCTTGATAGATAGTAAATTGGGCCGATGTAGCAGTAGCTGTATTGTTGAAAACACTTGCAGTTACGAGTTGCGTTGGCGGAGGATCGATCTCTACAAATTTTTTACAGCCTGCAATGCTCACCATTAAAAGCGCTCCAAGGAGCAGCTCGATCCTATGTTGATTAAATTTTTTCATTTTTTCATTTTTAAATATGAATCCTTTGGTTAAAGTCCGACCTGAATGCCCGCAGTGATCATCCGCAAAGGCGGCAGATTCAGACCATTGGTCTCGGGATCTAACACCTGGTACTTGGTAATAGTAAGAAGGTTCTGGGCATTCAGGTAAACACGGGCACGCTGAACGCCTATCTTCTTGCCCCATTCAACAGGAAGCTGATAAGAGAGTGCCACGTTCTTCAATCGTATAAACGAGGCGTCGGTGACGGCAAGATTGCTTTGACCCAATGCACTAAAAGCACCAAATTCCGGTGAGCCAGGATCCTGAGTAAATTTCCCAATACCGGTATTGTCACCTGGTTTTTGCCAGCGCCCCAGGATAGCGGTGGGTTCGTTTAGTCCTGCAAAACCTGGGGCAACGAAGTATGCCATATAGTTATATCCATTTTGCTTGGTAAATTGGAAGAATATATCTATCTGGAATTGTTTATAGGTGAAAGAATTTTGGATTCCGCCATAATAATCTTGAGTAATGGCTTTTGGATAAAGGGCATCCGAATAAACGGGAATTCCGTTGGGGCTTTGAGTAACGAAGGAATAAATACCTGTATGCGGATCTACACCTGTACTAATAAACTTAAGCTGCGTTGACAGTGGCTGTCCAATTACCAAATAAGAGTATGCGGATGTGGCTAAATTGGGGAAGGCAACCAGCTTATTTCTCGGAATGGTCAGATTCGCTGAGCTGATCCATTTGAAATTTTTCGTTTGAATATTGGAGGTACTCACGCTGAACTCAAAGCCGGTATTTTGAACAGTAGCCGGAAAATTTGCCTGGACATTCGAAAAGCCGGTTACAAAAGGTAAAACATATGCAATCAGTTGATTACTACTTCGGTTCTGGTAATAACTCAGGGAAAAATCGATCCGGCCCTTCAGCAGCCCGATATCCAGACCGCCTTCCAGTTTCTTATTGGTCTCCCAGCCAAAATAAGGATTGGGTATTCTCGCTGGCAAAAGTCCTGCAACTCCTAGGTAACTGGCAGACTGCGGGTTGTAAGAGCTCAGGTATTGATAGGGTGGTATCTGGTCATTGCCTGTGGTGCCATAACTCATCCGTAATTTCCCGAAACTGATGAAAGATACGCTCTTGAAAAAACTTTCTTTGGAAAAGATCCAGCCTGCCCCGATGGCCCCGAAATTACCGAACTGTTGTCCTGGCCCGAAGCGGCTACTCCCGTCGCGCCTGGCTGTTATATTCAGTAAGTACTTTTCCTCCCAATTGTAACCCAGCCGCCCATAGATCGCCTCATAATGATATGCTGCATAATTTTTACCAAGTAATTTCGAAGTACTTGCTGCTACCGGGTTGGTGATTAAAGCATCACTGGAAAAACCGGATGCGGTTTGAGATAAGGAATTACTGATATTCTCCTGAAAAGTACCACCGACGAGTGCATCCAGATTTCCTTTACCAATTTTCGCCTTATAATTTAACAAGGGTTCAATGATCCAGGTGTCCAGTTGATTTGTTGCAAAGCCAATACCTCTGGAGCTGGGAAGATTGTTATTCGGTGGAGCAATAGAAGCTGCCGGTTGCAGGTTGCTTTGATCCATTTGGGCGTGGTTATAACCAAAGCTACTTTTTAAGGATAACCCCCCAAACAACTGATAGTCTAAACTTAAATTACCGATCAGATTAGTGGTAATAGATTTAGCCTGCTGAAGGGTAACGGCCAATGGGTTGTTCCAGGTGGGGGTGCCATTCAAAAGCTGCCAGTTCAGGCTCCCGTCTTTATTATAGATGGCAGGCGCATTGGGCGCCAATGTAATATTTTGGGTAAAATCGGTGGGGGGCGTATTGCTGTTACCGTAGTTATAATTGGCTGTAAATAAAACATGAAACCGCTGGTCCGCTGACGAATGAATGAGATTGAAATGTGAAGAAGCATGCTGATCTGAGTAATTGCCCGGAAAGACTGTTCCCTGGCTGCTGTAGCCTCCGCTGATAACAAACTGGGTATTTGCTGTTCCTCCTGACAAACTTCCCTGCACATTGGTAAATTTTGCTGTATTACCAATCAATACCTTTTGCCAATCTGTATAACTGGAAGTATTCCACACACCATTAATATCATAGTTATTATCAGTTGGATTTGTATTAATATTCGGTATTGGCACCCCGTCATTAGCAAATGCCTCCTGGCGCATTGCCAGGAATTGTTGGGTATTTAGAAGGTCCGACATACGGGTTACTCTTCCCCATCCTTGTTGAATAGTCACATCACCCTGGGTCTTTCCTGTCTTGCCTTTTTTTGGTTGTGATCAGGATTACTCCGTTAGCACCTCTTGACCCGTAGATAGCTGTGGCATCAGCATCTTTTAATACTTCAACACTTTCAATATCTGAAGGGTTTATACTGTTGAATGGGCTCATGCCACCACCCCCGTTGTGACTAAAGACGGTGTTACCCCCATCACTAACTGCATTCCCGGTACCATTACTAACCAGGGAGCTGGCCCTACCGAGCGCACCGCTGCCCAAAAACGTGCTGGTCAGTGAAGCAGAACCGTAGGGCACACCATCTACTATATATAATGGATCATTCCCATTACCGATACTGCTTTGTCCCCTGATCCGTATGGCGCCATAAGCCCCCGGAACTCCCGAAGCTTGCTGTATATTTAACCCCGCAACCCTTCCTTCTAATGCCAAAATAAAATCCGTTACCGGCTGTTTTCGTATATCGTCTCCACTAACAGTAGTTACATCTCCCGTATTCAACCTTTTCGTAGTACTATAATACCCCTTACTCACTACCACATCCTGCAATGATTGTGTTGCAACATTCAGGCTTGCAATAATCGAAGTCCTATTATTCACCCCAACTGTCGTTGTCTCATACCCAATAAAAGAAATTTCCAGCGTTGCATTTCCCTCCACTCCCTTCAACACAAACACACCATCCACAGCAGTAGTCGTTCCTTTATTCGTTCCTTTTACTTTCACAGAAGCACCGTTCAAAGGGTTACCATCTTTATCGGTGATCTTACCTGAAATGTCAATGGGCGCTGGTGGTGCGGCGGGGGCCGCTTCGGCGTTTTTTGGTGATTCGTCTTTTTCTTTAACAGAGATAATTTTACCCGCAATGATCTCGTAGCTCAGGGGTTGATTTTTGAAGATCAGCGTAAGTGTCTGTTCAACTGTCGCGTTGCTGACAACAATATCAACAGGTTTTGCTTTTTGTAAAAGCTGGTCCTGATACACGACGGATAGCCCGCTTTGCGCCTTGATCTTTTGCAGCACTTTTTCAAGCGGCGCGTTTTTTTCACTCAGCGTGATCTGCGCGAGCCCTGCGGCGGAAACCTGCAGGCAGGCGAGCGTTAGTAAAAGGGCTGTGAAGTTCATAACCAACAGCTTTTTTAGAAATGAGTTCGGACAATTTTGTCCGTTAGCAGAAGTCTGCATAGTTTTGGTTTGTTTGGGTGAAACAATAGTGTTCAGTCTTCCCGACTTGTATATGAATTGGTTTGCCCGAATATGATAAGCCGTCCCGATCACGAGTTGGGACGGTTTCTTTTTAAGGGGTCACCGTTACTTTTTTATTATTGCCGTCTATTATAAAGTGTACATTTTTTCTTTCAAATGCTTTGAGCAGTTCTGACAGGTTCACGTTCCGCGGAAGGTCACCGGAAAAAGTTACATCATCCGGCACTTTCGTTTCATACACCACATCCACATCGTACCATCTTTCCACCTGCCGCATGATCGAAGCGATATTGGCCTGCTTAAATAACTGCTGCCCGTTTTTCCATGCGGTCGCCAGTTCCACATCTGCATCTTTTACTACACGCATTGCACCCGTTGACCTTATCAAAACAGATTGCTCGCTGGGTTGTAACACCACGCCGTTTGTTTTGATCGCACCTTCCAGCAAAGTGGTCCTGATCACCGGCTCATCATCATATGCGCTGATATTAAATTCAGTTCCGATGTCCTCAAACACCTGTCCCCTCGCGATTGTTTTAAAAGGCATTTTATCATTGTGTGCGACTTTGATATCCACTTCACCTGTTATTTCCACCACTCTTTCACTGCCTGTAAATTTTGAAGGGAAACGAATGGATGATGCCGCGTTCAGCCAGACCTCTGTGCCATCGGCAAGTAATAAATGTTCTTTTTTCGCTCTTGGCGTGGTAAGCGTTGCATAAAGAACAGCAGATTGTTCTGTCGAGTTATTCATGGATACACTCGTATCATTTTTAGTTACGCCTTCAGTTAACTGTCCGTTTCTTGCCGTGTCCAGCACAAATGTTTTACCGTTGCTGAAACTTAAAATAGCACCGCTGGTGCCGGGCTTTACATCGTTTTGTAATAACGCTGTGTTCGCAAAATTTGATTGAGATGATTTTTTGAAAACCAGGAAGTAACCACCGGTGGCGACTGCAAATAAAATGACAGCTGCGGCTGCGTACCGGTAAACGTATTTATAAACCGGAACGCGCCTGTGTGGCGATAATCTTTCTGCTTTAAGTTGTTTGAATTTTTTATCCCACTCACTGTCTGCCAAACGATACTGTGGTTCCGTGTCCCAAAGCTTTTGCAATTCAGGGGTTAACTCCTGCAAACGGTTTCCCTGTTCCAGCAGTTGCCAGAATTCAGCGAATTCAGTCTGCGTGATTGAATTGTCAAGATACCTGGAAAACAGAAAATGCAAACGCTCCATACCATAAGAGACGATGGAACGGAATCCTTGTACCAATCAACTGAAAAATTTTTTTAATAATTTTTTGCAAGCAGGATCATAATGACTGCGAGTTCGGGTCCGTTGTCTAAATTCGAACGGATAAATTGCAGCGCCGCAGAAAGATGATTGCGCACAGTAAATTTGGATAGCTGCATCCGCTCGGCGATCTGGTCGTAACTTAAATATTCTTCCCTGCTTAACCTGAACACTTCGCGCCGTTGCGATGAAAGTTGGCTGACAGCAGCCTGTATGGATTTCTCGGTATCGGCCCGCAAAATTTTTTCATCTGCAGAACCGGTTTCCAATGTTGTCATTTGTTTCAGGATCTCTGCCTGCGCATGTTTACTTCTTTCAGCGGTGCGCAGAAAATCAATCGCCCGGTTATGTGCGACACGAAAAAGAAAGGCTTCAAAATTATCGATCTCATGCAAAACTTTTTTCGCTGTCCATATCTTTAAAAAGACATCCAGCACCATTTCTTCCGATGTTTCTTTTGATTTGCTGATCCTGACCAGGTAACTGTAGAGTTTATTTCTGTAACGTTCAAAGAGGGTATTGAACGCAGCTTCGTCCCCCTCGCCTATCAGGCGCAGCAATACTTGATCGGTATCGGCAGAATAGGATTTCATGGGGATGATTAAAAGTCAGATTCACAGGATAAATGTAGGGAAAGGAAATAATAAGGCAACAGGAAAATTAAAAAAGCTGCGTAATAATTAAAATATAAAGTTTTCTAATAGAAAACTTTTAATACCTTTGTGCCAGTGTTTTAACATTATCACCAGGAAAACTTTATTGGAATATTGCAGGAAATACCCGCAGGCTGCTACAGCATTACAGGAATGGTATTATGAGTTGGTCAAAGCTGATTTCAAAAATTTTAATGAACTTAAAACGGTATATGGAAATGCAAGTTTGGTAGCAGATGACAGGATTATTTTCAACATTTTGGGTAATCATTACCGGTTAGTGGTACGAATAGTTTTTGAATATAAAACGATACAGGTAAAATGGTTTGGGACACACACTGAATATGACCGGATCAGTGCCGCTTCTATTAAATTTAAAAAGAAATAATTATGAAATTAAAACCGATCAGATCAAAGAAAGACTATGAATTGTATTTAGACTGGGTGGATAAAAAATTCGATCAGAAAATAAAATTGAAATCGCCTGAAGGGGAAACTTTACAGGTAGTACTCATGTTGATCAAACAATATGAAGATGTACAGTATCCCATCCCTGTTCCCGATCCTATTGAAGTGATCAAACTGAAAATGGAAGAATATAAAATGAAAAACAAGGACCTGGTTGGTGTAATCGGCAGCAAAGGATATGTCTCGGCGTTGTTAAGAGGGAAAAAACCTTTAACGATAGAACTTGCACGGATCTTTCATAAAACACTGGGCATTCCGGCAGAGGTTTTTTTACACTCATAACTGCTGCAAAAAAATCACTCACGCGCACTGTCGATGAAGCACCTGCCGCAGATTACCAGTAACGATCATAATGTATTCTGAAACTGTGATTGGCGCGATCCCCAATTGTTGTGCGATCTGCCGGTGGGTAAGTTGTTCAATCCGGCTAAAATGAAACACTTCGCGCCTGCGCGGGGAAAGTGTATGCAATGTTTTTTCAATCAGTTCTGCCGTTGCCTTTACATGAATGCGGTCGTCAGCAGAAGCAGGATCAGTTAACTCAAGGGCCAGGGTATCATAAGACAGGAAGATCTTTTTTTTCCTTGCTTCGCTCACCAGCCGGTTACGTACACTTAAAAAAAGATAATTGCGCAGGCAGTCAACCTGTTGCCACTTATCTCCTTTCCAGAGATTCATAAAAATATCCTGCACAATGTCTTCAGCACAACTGCAATTATTGTCCAGCACACCCACCATACTCACCGCAACGGGGAAATACTTCCGGTATACCTGTGAAAATTCTTTGCTTCGTATCAACTCAGTCTCTGCACACATTTTGGTTTACTTGTTATGGATTTATGGATGATCATCTTTGCACCGCGAAACATCGACAGTTGTCGATATAAAAAATATAAATCATTGTAAGAAGTTTTTACTTTTTTAATCTTCATGACAACACGCTGCGAAAATGACCGTTGAAAAAAGTCAGTGGTAGTATATTAAAGAATGCAACACGGATCAGTAGCAAGCGCTATCAGCAGCATGATGTAACATTCACGCCCGTCAGAAAAAAATTTATGTGGGTAATCTGGTCTCAATTTTTGGTGGTATTAATATTAAAGTTCAGCCCTTACAGATTTTTCGACTTATCAAAACCAGTCAATCACTTATCAAATCCCGTTTATTTTTATTTATTATCGTATGGTTGTC
>JABDAP010000048.1:19925-21179 GCA_013289065.1 Bacteroidota bacterium
ATTAAAGTTCAGCCCTTACAGATTTTTCGACTTATCAAAACCAGTCAATCACTTATCAAATCCCGTTTATTTTTATTTATTATCGTATGGTTGTCCGACTTAAGCACTCCCAAGAACTGCTGGGTACAGAAGGATGCAATGATTTGTACCGATCGCCACTGATTACATTTTCCATATCGCAACATTCTTAGGCTAATATTTGTCCCATGTTTGTTCACCCTTTTGCATCTTTAACAGTGTCGCCTGGATTCCTTTATCCTTTGACATAGATGCGGCTTTTTGTTCGAATTCTATTGCTTCTTCTTTTTTTCCTAGTTTATATAATAAGTTGGCCTTGGTGTCAATCAATCCGGCCTCGCCCGGATTAACCTCAATTGCCCGATCAATCCAGTTGACTGCCTGCTCCATTTCATTTTTCTGATTTTGGTTACAATACACAAATATGTTCCAGGCAGCATCATTCAGGGATTCCCAATTATCTGATTTTTTTGTATCGCTAAGTCCCATGAGTGCTGCCAGGTTATGCGCATATTCAACATACTTCTTTTGCTTAAAATACCATTTCATTTTACTGGACACCATATTATAGGTTATATAATCCTTCCCGTATTTATTTTGAATAGTTTGGCTGATCTGTTCCCAATCCGGATCACTCCCGCTTTGCTCCGCCGCTGTAACTTTGGGAAGGATTTCTTCTTTGCGGATAATGAAATTCACCAGGATGTGATTGGCACAATCATTATTGTGCATAACAGAATCTATCTTATCGCCATGCTTATAAAACCATTGGAAAATGCGGTCTTTTGAAGTGATTACATTTCCTAAATATTTGCCCCCAAATTCGATATGCTCTTTGGTCGCAAACTTATCAAGGCTTAATTTATCAAGGTAATTGTGCAGGTAATCTTCTTCAATAGTTTTGGCCAATTCCTGGTCTCCTGCATTTAAAACTTTGTCCAGTAATGCAGGAATTTTTTTATGGTCCTCATGAACAGATTTGTATTCCTTTGAAAGGATGGTGTATTGGTAATTGGGATCCTGGGAATTTTTTATTATTTCGATAACTTGATTAGGGTTATGATAACCGATACTTTTATATACCAGTTCGCCCTTGGGCGAAAAGAATAATAAAGTGGGATAAGCCGTTATCTGGTAGATCTTGTTGAGTTGCTTTGCATCACCATAAAGACTTTTAATTTCATCATTATCATCTTTTGTGACATCCATCTGAAGCTTCCATGAAACAAAATGGGG
>JABDAP010000049.1 GCA_013289065.1 Bacteroidota bacterium
AAACTGATCGTGCCGCGTTCATTTGTTTTCAACACAGGTTCATCGGGTATTTTGTATTTGCCCCATCTTTTTGTTCGCACCGAATCATCCGCACCAAACTGTGCTACAAATTTTGGCGGTACACGGTAAAATAAGGTATGGTCGTAGTAACCGTGTTTTATCTGTGCGTAGATCCTGTCGACTGCCAGTGGCGACCATTCCCGTACAAATTTCACTTCAACATTTCCCTTTGATGTTTCGAACATCGCAACAAAAGTATCGGGGGCTTTTTGTCTGATCCATCTTTCTTTGAACACCGCGCGGTGGCAGCCGGTAATGAAGCATACAAGGAATAAGTAAACAAAATATCTCATACGTATGAACAATTGGCTATTGCTACAATAAATAAATGAAAAAAATTGTGAGCCGCAGATTCGCAGATTTTTATTTAGGGTCTATCACTTCTAATCTGCGAATCTGCGGCTATATAATCTTACCAATCACCAAACTGATACAATGCAAATAAAAGTTACGTATAGAAAATTATTTATTAGCCGGATCTTCGTAATAAGGTATTGAATCTTTCGAGATATTTTCTTTCTGGTGCCAGTACGCTAAAGTAACCACGCGGCCCGATGGTGTTTTTAAGAGGCGGCCAAATATAGCATTAGTTGCATTGAACATTACATCTGTAACACCAATGGTAAAAGTTTCAGGAGCGGCAGGTTCAGTAACGGCGGGTGTTTCAACGGCTGGATCGGCAACAGGTGCAGGCGCTGCAACTTTGGGCGGCGGGCTGGCCTGTATCACAACCGTATAATTATTGAACTCAAGAAGCGGTTGTAAAAAAGCGATCCGCCCGGGCGACGCATTTTTTTCAACAATGGCGCATTTGATACCATTCAGTTCTTCAAATTCGTGGTTTTTATTGATGGCCATAATCGATGTTGTTATATTCCCGAACTAAGTGAAAAAATATGATCATACACCCAACTCAATAATCCTGTTACAATAATACCAATCACACAAATATATAATGCCAGCTTTGGCAATATTGGAATGGATAGTTTGCTGATTGGTTCTTCATTGCTGTCCATAAACATTGCTTTCACTACACGGAGATAATAATAAAAAGACACCACCATATTCAAAGCAGCGATACCGATAAGCCAGTAATTTCCTTTGGCAGCGCCGGCCATCAGCAAAAAGAATTTTCCGAAGAAACCCGCAGTTGGCGGCACACCTGCCAATGAAAATAAAGCGATCGTCAATATCCATGATAACAATGGATTGGTTGAATAGAATGCTTTGTAATCATCGATATTTTCTTTGCCTGTTATTGCGCTTACCAGTGATACCACACCAAATGCTGCAAGATTGGAGAACACATAGATCAAAATAAAATAAATCACCGAAGCCATACCCGCCTGCGAACTTCCGGAAATACCGATCAGTATAAAACCTACCTGTGCAATAGAGGAGAATGCAAGGAAGCGTTTAAAATTATTTTGCCGCAGCGCAAACAGGTTTCCTATGATGATGGTTGCCAGCGATAAAACAAACAAAATATTGTACCATACCGTTGCCAATGGTTTAAACACAGTATATAAAACCGAAACGAACACAAACAACACCGCCGCTTTTGATACCACCGATAAATAAGAAGTTACTGCTACAGGCGCTCCTTCATATACATCTGCTGTCCATAAATGAAAGGGGACAGCGGATATTTTAAAGGCGAATCCTGATATCAATAAAATAAATGCAAATAGGTGTAATGGATCAGCAACCAGATGCAAGGACAATTCTGAAAAAACCAATGTGCCGCTCACTCCATATACAATGGAGATACCAAATAATAATAATGCCGATGAAAATGCGGATGAGATGATCATCTTCATCGCTGCTTCGGAAGAACGCCTTTTATCTAAATCAAAATTGGCCGCTGCTGCGAGTGGAATGGTAGAGAGTTCGAGCCCGAGATAGAACATCAGCAAATTGCCGCTGGAGATCATGAAGAACATTCCCAATAATGTTGACAGCAGCAGCAAATAAAATTCGATCACATGTTTATGCATCTTCAGCCACGAATAGGATTGCATGGAAATGAGAAGCATTGCAAGATTGAGAATATTTTTTTCGAGTACAACCAGTTTGTTGGTATGGAACATTTCGCTGAACAGTATTCCTTCCTGGCTTCCAAAGAAACCGGCAACAAGGTTGATGAATAAAAACAGGTTTATCCAGTTCAGGATCGTTTCATTGCTCCTGTCTTTACCCAGTTTGATAAACAGTAATAAAAAAATGATCACTGTTATTACCAGTTCCTGTTTTAATAATATGAAGAAATCAGTCAGCATGGGTCAGTTTCATTTTTGCGTAATTAATTTTCCTACCTGCTGCATAATATTTTCCGTTCCGGGTGCAATGAGTTGATTGATGAGGAACGGCGCAACACCGATCAATACAATTCCGATCACCAATATCGCTGCCGCTAATTTTTCATTCCAGGTTGCATCGGTCAAAACCGCATATTCATTACTGATCGGGCCCATCACTGTTTTTCCTGCGGCACGTAATATATATACGGCCGTTACAACAATGGATGCGCAGGCAAGTATGGTTGCGAGGCGGTACCAGCCATCCGGGTTTTGCCAGGAGCCCATGAATACCGTCATCTCGGCAACAAACCCGCTAAAACCGGGAAGGCCCAATGAACATAAACCTGCTATCACAAATATGGTAGAGATGAATGGCATAACTTTTAATAAACCGCCTAACTGCGCCACCATTCTTGTATGTGTTCTGCTGTAGATCATTCCAATGGCGGCGAAGAATAGCGCCGTCATCAATCCATGCGATACCATCTGCAGCACGGCTCCGTTGATAGAAGTTTGTGTTAACATACCGATACCAAGAATGACAAAACCACAATGGCTAACAGATGAATAAGCGTTGATGTATTTCAGATCGGTCTGCATCATCGTAGCGAATGCGCCGTAGATGATGGCAATGGTTGCGAGTAAAATAATGATCCATGAATAAGCGTGTGCCGCTTCTGGCATGAGAAAAGTGGCCACACGCAAACAGCCGTAGCCACCGAGTTTCATTGAAATGCCGGCGAGAAACATAGAAGCTGCAGTTGGCGCTGATGCATGTCCATCAGGTACCCATGTATGAAAAGGAAACAGTGCAGCAAATATGCCGAATCCCACAAATGCAAAAGGGAAAAAGAATTTCTGCACCTCGAGCGGAATATGCATTTGCGAGATCTGCATGATATCGTATGAATGTGTTTGATAGTAAATGCCCATCAATCCAACAAACACCAATGCAGAACCTGCCATCAGCATCAATGCAAGTTTCATGGCGCTGTATTCTTTTTTGCCGCTGCCCCAGATGCCGATCAGTAAAAATTTAGGGATGACGGCGATCTCCAGAAAGAAAAATAAAGTAAAAAGATCGAGCGAGATAAAGAAACCATATGCACCCATGCTAAGCAACACCAATAAAAAGAAAAATTCTTTGCTGAGCTTTTCCATTGTCCATGAAACAAGAATCCCGGCAACAACTACTGATGCGGTCAATAAGATCATCGCAATTGAAATACCATCCACACCAATATGGTAATGAATATTCAATGCAGTGAACCATACATTATCCGATTCAAATAACATAGGCGAATGATTGCCCGCATTTTTTTCTTTCCAGTAAGCCACTAACAGGAAACAGGAAGCCAGCAACTGGATCACCGAACCTGCCAAAGCTACTGAACGCACCTGTTTCAGCCCTTTGCAGAACAGGATCACAACAGCTGTGACCAAAGGCAATAAAATAAGTAACGACAGGTTCATGCGATAATTATTTCCATAAATAAATAAACAATACGGCCAGTGCGGCTATGCCTCCAAAAAAATACAGTGCATAGCTTTGCACTTTGCCAGACTGTAATCCTTTGATCAGAACGGACATTTTTGCTGTAATGGTTGCCAGTAAATTCATCAGGCCATCCACAATATTCTTATCAACCCATGCAACCGGCCGGCCGATCAACGGGAAGATTATTTTTTTAGTGATGAACAAATACAATTCATCCATATAAAATTTACGGCTGGCCGCTTTATATAAAGCGCCAAAAGCAGCAGCTGCCTTTGCGGGTTTATCATTTTCATTTTTATACATGGCTGCAGCAAGTAAAATAGCTAGGATGGTTAATGTAACAGGTGCTATAGAAAACAGCATATCTGTATGTGTTTCCAAAGCCGATCCATCAGCTGTTACAAAATGCGAAAAAGGAATAAAACCAACACCCACTGCGCAACACGCTAAAATGATCAGTGGAAGTTTCATTGAAACAGTTCCTTCTCCGTGTGAATTATGATGATGTGATTCTTTGCTCCAGAAAATAGAAAAATATAAACGGAACATATAGAACGCCGTTAACGCTGCAGTGAACAATGCAACACCATAAATGATTTTATTGGAATGAAATGCGGCCATTAAGATCTCTTCCTTACTAAAAAAACCTGCAAATGGCGGAATACCGGCAATAGCGAGACAGGCAATTAAAAATGCGATATGTGTTATGGGCATTAATTTTCGTAAACCGCCCATGTCTTTCATTTCATTACTGTGTACAAAATGTATCACAGCGCCTGCGCCCAGGAATAAAAGCGATTTAAAAAATGCATGTGTAAATAAATGGAACATCGAAGCCATAAAACCCAATCCATTTTCGCCAACCTGTTTCGATACGCCCAATGCAAACATCATATAACCTATCTGCGACATGGTTGAATATGCCAATACTCTTTTAATATCTGTTTGTGTACACGCGATCACTGCGGCAAGCAATGCAGAAAATGCGCCCACATACGTTACGATAGTAAGCACGCTTGCATCCATCGAAAACACTGGGAACAGTCTTGCTACCAGATAAACACCAGCCACAACCATGGTTGCTGCGTGGATCAATGCAGATACGGGTGTCGGGCCTTCCATTGCATCAGGCAACCAGATATGCAAAGGGAACATGGCTGATTTACCAGCACCGCCGATAAAGATCAATGTCAATCCCCATGTAAGCATGGACACACCTAAAAAACCTGCAGTTGCAATGCTGGTGAAATGTGTTGACTGAACAGCAGTTAATCTCTCTATCAATGTGTTGATATCAAGTGTGCCGCTGTAAAATGCGAGTATTAAAATGCCGATCAGAAAACCGAGATCGGCAAAGCGTGTAACGATGAATGCTTTTTTGGAAGCGGCAACAGCAGAAGGTTTATCAAAATAATAGCCGATAAGTAAAAAAGAAGAAACACCCACCAGCTCCCAAAACATATATACCTGAAAAAGATTGCTTGACAACACCAGTCCCAACATTGAAAAAGTAAACAGCGATAAAAACGCGTAATACGTTGCAAAGCGTACCTCGCCTTTCATATAACCGAGGCTGAAAACATGCACCATTAAAGAAACAAAAGTTACCACTACCAGCATCATTATGGAAATGGGATCAATGATGATGCCCATATCGATGGATACATTGGGTGAAAAGGCAAGCCAGGTATATTTGAATGCAATGATCTTTTGATAAACGCCGTTTACTTTTCCATCAACAAAAAAATACTGGTGCGCTGCAATAAAAGAAATTACGGTTGAAGCCAGCAAAGCAAGCGTACCGATGATACCGGAAGTGTTTTTAAAATATTTTTTACCGAAAATGCCCAGTACCAGAAAGATGGCCAGTGGCAATAACGGTATCCATACTATGTAAGAATAGTTTGACATAGCTTTTAAAATTTCATTTCAGTGGCGTCTTCCACATCAATGGATCTGTGCGAACGGTATAAATTAATAATGATCGCAATCGCAACAGCCGCTTCGGCTGCAGCGATGGTTATGATAAATAGTGTAAAGAAGATCCCGTCTAATTTATCAGGATATAAATATTTATTGAACGCCACAAAATTGATGTTCACGCTGTTCAGCATCAGTTCAATGGCCATGAGCATGGTGATCATGTTACGGCGCGTAAACAATCCATACATACCAATAAAGAACAAAGCGGTACTGAGAAAGATGATATGTGTTAGCGGTATACCGTTCATTTATTTAACAATGATTTTATCTCCCGGAATTTCTGAAATAATATTTTCTTTATTCTTCATCGCGATCACGATACAACCGATCATAGCGGCAAGCAATAACATGCTCACTACTTCGAAAGGCAATATATATCCGTGTTCGGATGTACTTAACATTTGTGTGCCGATCTCGCTCACAGCCGCGCTGAACGGGCGTGCCGGTTGTTCGATAAAACGGTAACCGTTTATCAAATTATATATCAATGCAATGCCAAACACTGCGGCGAGTAAAGAAAAGATCTTTCTTTTCACAGGCGGCGCCGGCATTTCTTTTCCTGATTGCTGTGTTAAGAAAATGGAGAAAATGATCAGTACAACAATCCCACCCACATACACAACGATCTGCACGGCTGCAATAAATTCTACCTGCATCCAGAAATACAGCGCCGCAATGCCAACCAATGAAAACAATAACCAGATAGCAGAACGGAATATTTTACGCGAGGTAACCGCCAATAATCCCGCACCTAAAATAAAGGCAGCAATCAGATAAAATATAACGGCAGATGCACTCATTATTCAACGCCCTCCCTGATTTTAGATCCCGGTAAATTTAATTTCTTGGTGAGCTTGCTTCTGTCGTACACACTATGTTCAAAATTTTGCGCCATTTTGATCGCATCGGTTGGACAGGCCTGTATACATAAATTGCACATCGTACATAATTCAAGGTGATAGATAAATGTATCGATGGCTTTTTTCTTTTTTCCTTCGGGTGATATATCAAACTTGGTAATGATCTTGATCGTTCCATTCGGGCAAGCCAGTTCGCAGGCTGTGCAGCCGGTGCAGGCGTGTTCATTGTTCTCATCATGCGTCATCACCACTTCCCCGCGAAAGCGTTCTGATAATTGTAATGTTGCACGGTTATCAGGATATTGTTCCGTGATGATCTCTTTCGGGTGGAAAAAATAATAGCCCGTCTTCCGCATGCCTTTCAGCAAAGAAGAAACACCCATGTAAACATCCTTTATATAATCTTTCAAAAACATATACTGTAATTTCTCTGCGTTCCTTTGCGCGTATTCCTTCGCGGCCCTCTGCGGTTACATTTCCGTGGCTTTTAACCGCAGAGGGCCGCAAAGTTTTACGCAAAGATTTTAAAAATGCCAACCCAATATCGCGATCACTGTTACCAATAATAAATTCAACATAGCTATCGGCAACAAATATTTCCACTCTAAATTTAGTAATTGATCCACACGCAAACGCGGGAATGTCCAGCGGAACCACATGATCAGGAAGATCAGGAAAAATGTTTTTCCCATGAACCATACCGATGATGGAATATAATCCATCAAATGATTAAATCCTTCCCAGTGCCCAATATGCAATGGCATCCATCCGCCTAAAAATAAAGTGGCGCCTATGGCACACACAATAAATATGTTGATATATTCTGCCAAAAAAAAATAATGCGAACTGCATGCCTGAATACTCCGTATGAAAACCTGCGGTCAGTTCCGATTCCGCTTCTGCCAGATCGAATGGCGCACGGTTTGTTTCCGCTGTTACGGCAATTAAAAAAATAACGAATGAAATAATTACCGGTATATGCCCTTTAAATAACCACCAGCCATTCTCCTGTGATGCAATGATATCAGACAATTGAAGGCTTCCCGTTAATATCACGATCGTTAATACAGATAAGCCGGCAGATAATTCATAACTCACGATCTGCGCACCGCTTCTCATTGCGCCGAGTAAAGAATATTTATTGTTACTCGCCCAGCCCGCCATTAAAATTCCGATCACGGAAAGAGAAGAAATGGCAGAGACATACAACACACCAATATTAATATCCCACACCTGGAACCCTTTTGCAAATGCGATCGGCGCCAGTAACAACATGGCAACGATCATTACAATAAATGGTGCGAGGTTGAATAAAAATTTATCGGCAAGGTCGGGCGTCAACCCTTCCTTCATTAATAATTTCAACGTATCCGCAACTGTCTGGAACATTCCTCCCGGGCCAACGCGGTTGGGGCCCAAACGGATCTGGATATGTGCCGCAACTTTTCTTTCCATCAAAACCAACACCAGTCCCAGCACTGCAAACAAACCCGTAACCAATGCGATCACGATCACGCACTCAAGCGTTAACGCAAACCATGGCTGGAACGTGTTGTACAGCCAGTTTTGAATTGAGTTGGTTATGCTTTCTAAACTAAACATGAATATTTTTTATGTCCGGGCTTTTGTAATCCTATTCAACTTCGTTGCGTCGCACACTTGTACTTTTTTCGTCAGTCGTCAATCGTGAGTCGTCAGACGTGAATTTTTACTCACGACTGACGACTCACGCTTCCTATCGATCAATATCCGGAATCACCAGATCCAATGTTCCCATCGTTGCCATCAGATCACCGATCTTACTTCCCTTCGCCATATGCTCCAGCGCCGACAGGTTCGAAAATCCCGGTGAACGGAATTTAATTCTGTAAGGTGTTGTTCCTCCTTCACTAACTATGTACACACCAAACTCGCCACGCGCTGTTTCTACCCTTGTATAAAATTCTCCTTTCGGTGGTTTCAATACCGCTTTTGTTTTTGCCTGGAAATCGCCTTCCGGAATATTATCGATCAACTGTTCAATGATCCTGATCGACTGGTTCATCTCGCGCACACGAACCATGTAACGGGCAAACGAATCGCCCGCTGTTTCGAGCACTTCATCAAACTCAACGGTATCGTACACTTCGTAAGGAAATATTTTACGGATATCGCAATGCACGCCGCTTCCCCTGCCCACTGGGCCGGTACAGCCATAAGAGATCGCATCTTCTTTTGATAACACGCCAACGCCTTTCATACGGTTTTGAAAAATGACATTGTTCGTTACCAGGTCTTCGTATTCGGTTACTTTATGTTTGAACTGTTTCACAAACGCTTTTACTTTCTGCTGAAAATCCGGGTGCAGGTCATACATCAAACCGCCGGGAACAATATAGTTCATCGTTAACCTGGCGCCGCAGGTATCTTCCATTATTTCGGTGATCATTTCTCTTTCCCTGAACGCATAAAAAAAAGGTGTGAATGCGCCAAGATCCATGGCCATTGCGCCCAGCCATAATTCATGCGAGGCAATACGCGTAAGTTCGCTCATCAATACACGGATCACTTTCGCGCGTTGCGGAACTTCTATCTGCATCGATTTTTCTACGTTATGTGCGCAACCCAGGTTATTGATATGTGATGAGAGATAATCCATCCTGCTCGTTACATAAATGAACTGGCGGTAACTCAAACTCTCACACATTTTTTCAATCGAGCGGTGAATGTACCCGAGATGCGGTTCTATCTTTTTGATCGTTTCGCCATCCAATGTGATCACCAAATGCAATACGCCATGTGTGGCCGGATGCTGCGGCCCAACATTGATCACCAGTTCTCCTTCGGTGTCACTCGTATCTTTTATGATCTCTGTTTGCGAATACATCTGTATTTATAATTTTATCATGTTGATAGGGTCTTCGAAATCTTTCCGCAACGGATATCCTTCAAAATCATCAGTCAATATTAATTTTCTAAGATCCGGATGATTGATAAATACCACACCAAATAATTCAAACACTTCCCTCTCATGAAATTCAGCCGTACGCCAGATATCCGAAACCGTTTCTATTTCAGGGCTTGCCCTGTCAAGGTTTGCTTTGACCACGATCGTATTCCGGTAAGTGGTAGAAGAAAGATGATACACCATTGTAAGATGTGTTTTCCAATCGATACAGGTAAGGCAAAATAAATAATCGAAATCAAATTTTGAATGACGCAGTTCTTTGGCAAATGATTTCCATGAAGAAGGTTCTGTCAAAATATTCAGCCACTCGCCTGTTTCATCGAAGGTTGCTGTTGGCTGAATGGAACTGATGTATTCTTTTATTTCTTCGTTGGCCATGCTGCTATTGCTCTTTTGGTTGCCTGATCTGTTCTCTTGTTAAACCGCTTTTTATTTTTTCCTGCAAACTGATCAGTGCATGCAGCAAAGCTTCCGGCCTCGGCGGGCAGCCCGGAATATATACATCAACAGGGATGATATGATCGGCGCCTTTAACCACGGAATAAGTATTGTAAAAAAAAGGGCCGCCGCTGATCGCACAGGCTCCCATCGCGATCACATATTTCGGATCGGCCATCTGGTCATATAATCTTTTTAATACCGGGCCCATTTTATTTACAATGGTTCCCGCGATGATGATCACATCAGCCTGTCGCGGCGTGGCGCGTGCCACTTCGAAACCAAACCTTGAAAAATCATATTTGGAAGATGCGGTAGACATCATTTCAATACCGCAACAACTGGTAGCAAATGTGAGTGGCCATAAAGAGTTGGCGCGCGCCCAGTTGATGAGCCCGTCGAAACTGCTCACCACGATACCGCCTCCCGGTGTGTCGATGATCTCTCCCGGAAATTCATTTTGGGCCTTTTCCTTTTCTGTTAACTCCATTTCAATGCTCCTTTTTTGTGTGCATATAAAAAGCCCATAAACAGTATGAAAATAAAAACGAGGATCTCAAATAGGGCAACCATGCCTGTTTTCTTTACCACCACGGCCCATGGATACATAAATACCAGCTCCACATCAAAGATCAGGAACAGGAGTGCGAAGAGGTAATAGCCAACATGAAACTGTTGCCAGGGTGAGGTTTGCGTTGGAATGCCACATTCGTAAGCCTGGCCTTTTTGCGGATTGTAACTTTTTTTGACCAGTATCTTTCCCAATAAAATGCCGCCGGCCGAAAACAATACCGCCGCTATGATCAGGGCAATGAGCGAAATAGCTCCCATATGCAATTCTTATTTTATGTAATGATAACTGAACAAACGTAAAATACGAATAAATGGAATTAAAATAAAAATGAGTTGGATAAACGTAAAATCATCGGTGAATGAACCAATTTTCGTACCTTACTTCCATCTTTTTTGCAAGTTGCATCACCCCCAAAACTTTAGGCTTTGAAACAACGGGATTTTGAATATATCACCAAACACAAAAGCAAGTCGTTCAGTGATGACAAGCAACGTATTACCTATAGCTTTAATGACGTGGAAAGCACCATTATCGGCCAGGTGGAAGAAGATGGCAATATGATCTGCTTATATGAATACCGCGGTAAATATATCGGCACCGAATTCCTGATCTCCTTCTCAAAAAATTCGGTTTCCTATAAACTGATCAATGTAGAGGAAAAAGAAGGTGAGATGGCGGCTGAGATCACTCACTGATAATATCGGCCATTTTGAAAATGTTTTTTTTACTGTGATCATTTTACCCGATCAGCCTCCTGTGATAATTGATCTGCCCCAAATGATAGTTCAGATGCGCGAGCAGATGAAGAAGAAAGTATTCAGTTGTCCATACATTATCCATAATTTTTTCAGGATAATTTTTTTCAAGATCCCCAGCAGATAATGAACGGATCGTTTTAGCAACCACTTGTGCAGTATGTTCGGCCGTTACACACATTTCGCTCACCGGAATATTTTTCAGGCTGAATTCTTCAGGCCGGTTTCTTACATAACCGCTGCCGCCCAATACGCCGCCGATAAAATGTTGCAGGTTGCCGAGCAAGTGCAGGCAAAGGTTTCCGCCGGAATTGCTGATGCCTTCAGCTGTTATCCATAATTTACTTTCATCCGGATAAGAACTGATCTCGGCCTTTAATTTAAGAATGTCTTTTTCAAATGCGCGGGCAAGGTTTTCTGTAAGCATTGTAAGCCGGTTAATGTGAAACGGGTTTCAAAAATACATCTTCCCGTCATTGTATTGATTGTTCGGTTCGCCGTTCATCATATTCACTGCAGTCGCTCGGCTCCGCCGAGTGACCACTATCCCAGGCCTCCGGCCTTATTATCTATCATATTTTAAAAACATACTAAAAAGGTCAATAACGAATATCATGCATTATTATACACTTTAATAACTGATTCACGCAATGGAGAAGCCTGATCAGAAACCACGAATTCAAGTATCTCCGCCAATGCAGCGGGTTTTACCCATATGCCCGGATCCGTATCAGGCATGCTTTTCCTGTTCAATGGCGTATCTAAAGTTGATGGAACAATAACGGTAGCCGTTACATTTTTTCCTTTTGCTTCTTCATTAATATAACCGGCCAGCGTAAACAATAATGATTTAGATAAACCATATGCCACTAAATTTTTTCCCTGCGCCGCTTCAATTGCCGGGCGCGCACCGATGTACACGAGCCGCCCGTTTCCATTTGCGAGCATATGTTGAAATAATGGGCGCGTAACATGGTAAGCCGTTTCAAAATTTAATGATACCTGTTTGTGTATATCGGCAGCGGGTGTTGCAGCGATCGTGCCCATCGCAAACCCGCCAACCAGCATCAATGCAGCATCCACTGTTTTATATTTACTGACCACTTCACTAATAAAAGAATCTGTTGTTTCTTCATTCATAAGATCTACCACACGTACATCGAGGTGTTCATGCGGGGCAAAGTCAGATAGCATCGCATCCGTTACTACAGTTGCAACAACCTGGTATCCTTTATGCAGGAATTCGTTGGTTACAGCCGTGCCGAGGTTTCCATTGGCGCCGGTTATGATGACGGTTTTCATATTTGATTATTTGAAAATGAAAGCTGGTAAAATAATATTGCCCATTGGCCATTCACTAAATCATCCTCAATTAAATTTACCACCAATAGCCGGTAAGCGGTTATATTTTTTTAGCAAAGACATTCAATGATATGCTCATGCTGTTAGAAAGATCGAGGCTGCTGACGCCAATCTTAAAATCAAGCCGGTTGATCCTCATCTCCCCGGTAAAAAGTATACCATCCTCTTTTTGAACAGCTGTGAAAGGAAAAGAAATTTCTTTGCTGATCCCTTTTATCGTAAGCGTTCCTTTTACGGTGAATGGTGCGGCTTTATTGATTTGCGTTACCTGCCTGGATACGAAACTTATTGCGGGGAATTTTTTTGTATCAAGATATTCCTCCCCTTTGATCGCATTATCACGTACATCGATACCTGTGTTGATCGTATTGGCATAAAGTGTGATCGCGAAAGAAGCATTTTTGAGATCGGCGGAATTGAATTGTATGTTTCCTTCAAGGCCCGTCAGCGTTCCATCGGTGGCCATGCCGTCATTTTTGATAATGATCTTTACAGAAGACTCTTTATCTACAGGCCTGTAAAGCTGCGCAGTGAGCGGTTCGCCGCACATAACAAGGATAACTGTTATGAAAACTGTAAGCGCCTTTTTCATCAATAATTCTTAAAAAGATTTTCCGTGTGTTTGCCGGATGAGCATTTTACTGAATGAAGGAAATGCATGCATCGCCCTTAAAAATACGGCGGTTGATAAACTTCCTCCAAAAAAATATTGCACAACCCTTCCCACACGCGTACGGGATCCGAATTCACTGTTCCATTTTTCGGTGTATTGTTTTTCCATTGCGTGCCTGCTGAGTTTGCCCGAAAGAAATAATTGTATGTTCTCCAGCGCGGTCTTTCCCGAATGCATGGCCATACTCATACCATTGCCACATAAAGGTGTGATCATACCCGCCGCATCGCCCAGCATCAGTACATGATTCTCAACCTGCGTTTTCTGCTGGAAACTAACCTGTGAGATCACCAACGGCTGATCATACAAATGCTTTGCTTCTGAAAATATTTTTTGCAGCTGTTTATTCTTCGATAAAATATTTTTTTCCATTGCGGGAATGGAATTGCCCGAGTCTTGCAGGTTTTTAGCCGTAGTGAGATAACACAAACAGGAAATATCATTGTCGATCTTAGACATACCGCAATAACCATTACTGAAATTATGCAATGCGATAGTGTCAGTTTCGTGCGGATATTGTATATGGTATTTAACACCGATAAAATTGTTGATCTTATTGGGTTTGGCCAATGTAAAATCCCTGTTCCATTTTACATCCATGTTACTGCGTTTGCCAAAACAACCGGTTGCAACCTGCGCGGTAAATTCACCGGCATTGGTTTGAATGATAAAATGATCATTGGTAAAAATGATATCATTCACTTTGCAATTGGTTTGAACAGCCACGCCTTTGCTTAGTGCGAGCTCATATAAAGCATTATCGAGCCGGTACCGGCTGATGCCAAAACCGCCAAGTGGTAAATTAAAATCAAACAATTTCCCTTTCGTATCGGAAACCTGAAGCTTACTGATCATTGGCAGCGACCAATCTTCTAAAGCCAACCCGCAGCGATGCAGAAAATGCCAGCTCTCCATACTGATATATTCTCCGCATACTTTATGAAACGGATAGTTTTCTTTTTCAAATAAAATTATCCGGTAACCTGCATCAGCAGCTTGTATAGCCAGTGTGAGGCCCGCCAGGCCGCCGCCTGTAACGGCAATATCATACGCACAGTTATGCTGCATGTTTACTGGTAATTAAATGACGGAAAGCCCATTTCCATTTGATCACTGCATGGCTGATATGCGCCTGTTCGCAAAGGGTTTCCCATTCTGTTTTCAGGAAACCCCGCGCAACACTTAACGGCGCATCATTTTTAACAAGGTAAGATGATGAAAATAATTTTGTAAGGATGCTGATAGCCTGATATGCCAGCCAATGCCTGTGCAGGTCATTGATAAAAAAACCGATCTGGCTGTTCAACTGCATCCACTGTAATTGCCTGATCAATTGTTCATTGGTAAAATGATGGCAGAAAAGGCTGGAGAAAATGATATCCGGCTTGCTGTCAAATATAACATCTGCATAATCACTAACGATCCACGTGGTTGTTCTTTTTAAAAACGGCTGTTCTTCAGCAAAAGCAATGCATTCGGCTTTCATATCAATACCGATGCAGGTAATATCCACTCCCTGTTTATTGCACCATTTTACGATCGCAGTTAAGTTATCGCCTCCGCCGCAACCTATTTCGCAGACAGTTATTTTTTTACGGCCACCAAGCAATGCTATAAAGCCTTTCAGCGTAATGGCATGGCCGCCGAGCAATGTATTGATCGTATTCAGCTCCTGCATATTTTGTCTGATATCTGCAAAAGGAATATGATCGCCGTCCAGTAATTCTTTTTGATATGAGCGCGAAGTGAATCTCATTTACTTTCTGCAATAAAAGTTTCCATCGTTAATCCCGGGCCGAATGCCATGCCCAGTATTTTGGCCGGTTCGCTGTTTCGTTGATCCATCATTTCTTTTAATACAAATAAAACGGTGGGAGAAGACATGTTTCCGTACCGCGATAAAACATCGCGCGAATAAGCAAGCGATCCATCGCATAACTGAAGCTGCTTCTGGATCATATCCAGTATTCGTTTACCACCGGGATGAATACACCAATGCGTGATATCCTGCACTGATACATGATTGTGTTTCGCTGCTGCTTCAACCAATCTATTGATATCTTCCTGTATCAGCTGCGGTACATAACTGCTGAGTGTCATTAAAAACCCTTTGCTGCTTAACTGCCAGGCCATATCGGATTTTCCTTTCTGTTCAACATGCGAATAAAATCCGCGCAGCGACAACGCATTTGCATGCTGAATATTATTTGATACAAGCACTGCCGCACAGCCATCTGCAAAAAGCAAACTGCTGGCAGCATTATCTTCCGTAAATTCTTTTTGAAAATGCAGTGTACACAATTCCGTACAAACCAGTACTACTTTGGCATCTACCTCACTGTCGCAGATCATCTTTGCAAGTTTTAATGCATGTATGGCCGCATAACATCCCATAAAATTTACTGATGTGCGGAAAATATCCGGTGGCAGTTTCATTTCTTCCATCAAAGCCAGGTCAAGCCCGGGCGCACTCATTCCCGTGCAACTTACTGTGATCAGGTGTGTGATCTGTTGGGGTGTAATAATATCATGCAGGCATCGGCCGATCGCTTTCACTGATATGGACAGCGCTTCTTTGTCAAAGATCTTCATACGCTGTTCCAGCGATGGGAATGCGGCATCTTTCTGTTCGGGAATAAAACTGCGGTGAGCTGTCGATCCATAATCCGCAATAACCGAATAACGGGTATCGATACCGCTATGGTCGTACAAAAATTTTAGTTTTCTTTTATCCGCATCATCCAGCGAATAAATGTCCTGCATAAAATGAAGGATATCGGATTGTTTATGACAATGATCCGGAACCGAGGTTGCTATAGAAATGATATCAGCCAAAATAATGAAGGATTAAAATTGTGATAAAACCAAGGTTGGTACAGGTTGATGCGATCCAGTTCATCCGCATGGTGTGTGCAAAATCAGCCATCGCCACATTCTGCCAGACCTTCGATACCCAGTAAAAAAAATATACCAGCACGGGTAAAAAAAAGATCTGCAGCACCCCAAAAAATAATAAACGGCCCTGCTGGCTGTAATACAAAAAGAGTACCGCGAAGGCTGCGAGATAGAGTACTGCACTAAACAGGAATGTACCTTTTCTGCCAAGCAACATAGAAATGGTTTGAACCCCATCGCGTTTATCCGATACATGCTGGTACACCTGTGTGATAGGATAAAAACCACCGATCAGGAAACAGGCTGCAAGCACACCGGCCCATGGCACGGCTGCATCCTGGCTGATACCCGCACCCATATAAACCATCAGGAACATCAATCCACCCTGGTTCAATATCACTGTCAGGTAACCGATCACGGGATATTTTTTTAACCGTACACCGCGATAACTGTATAAACGCGAACAAATAATATAACAGGTAAGCAATCCCGTAAAAAATAAAGACACGAGTAAGGATAAACCAATCGCAAGAATATCCATCATAACCGTAACATAAAACAGTTCTTTCTCAGGAGCCATAGGATGTTCGATGCCGCCAATGCTGTCCGTATCCCTGTCCATATAACTGTTATACCCATTGCTCGACGGATATAATAATATATGAACAATAAAAAAGATGAGTATCGCTTTGGCCGCATCGATGCCTTCTACGCAACTGAGGGCAAACCAAAATACCGGCATCAGGAAAAAAGAAAAAGGAAAACGGAGTAACTGTATGGTGGATCGTTTAAACATCATGGCATCTTCCGAAAATAAACAGGTTAACCTGAATGCTGTTACAGTTTACCTTGCATTTTTTGTTTATATACGCAGGGCCGCTGCGGTTGGTTGCGTGTAATGCGGAATACCTGTTAAAGATAATCAATTGTGAAGTGCTCATGGTTTTATCCAAAAACTGCGCCTCCGCGCCTCTGCGTGAGAAAAAGCACGCAGAGGCGCGGAGGCGCAGTTTTGAATTCTTAAACTAAACATCTATCAAAGTTCCGATTGTTAAAGCGGAAAAAATATGATCGTTCTTTCAACTTAGGATTTATCTTGCAAGACAATTTTATGGGGATGAAAAAACGCTTTCTACGCTTACTGGCAACCATTCTTACTGTTTTTATTGCAGAGATGGGATTTTCGCAACAGATCGACTCAATGATGTCTGTTTATGCCGACCAGTTTCCAACTGAAAAAATACATATCCATTTTGATAAATCGATCTATAACAAAGAGGAAACGATCTGGTATAAGATCTATATTTTATCGGGTACAGAACTAAGCAACCTCAGCAGGAATGTATATGTGGAATGGTACGACACCACCGGCCGGATGATCAAACAAACCGTTGCGCCTTTGTACCAGGCCACTGCCAAAGGTTCTTTTGAGATACCCGTAGATTATGTTGGCAACTTTATCCATGTAAAAGCCTATACACGCTGGATGCTGAATGATGATCCTGCTTTTGCGTACGACAAAGAACTCATCATCAACACAAGTGTTGCCAACCTCGCAAAAAAACCGGTAGTATTCAAAACAAGGGTGGAAACATTTCCGGAAGGCGGTTTCATGATACAGGGGCTCAACACCCGTGTTGCTTTTAAAGCCACCAACCAGTTTGGAACGCCTGTATTTATTAAAGGTGTGTTGGTGAATGATAAAAATAAAGTACTCGACTCACTAAAAGTAATGCACGACGGGATGGGAAGTTTTCTCTTCACACCCAACCCGCAGGAAACCTATAAACTGAACTGGACCGATGAGAACGGGAAAACAGGCACAACACCCATTGCCATTACCAAAACAGAAGGCGTAAAATTAGCCATCGCAACAACAAACGATAAAGCTTTGGTTGCAGTGGAACGAACGCAAACCGTATCTGACAATTTTAAACACATGAACCTGCTGGTTCATATGAATCAAACATTACTTTATAAAGTAAGCTTGAACCTGTCGGAAAAAATATCATTGACCGCACCCGTACCGATCGATGAATTGCCAACGGGTATACTGCAATTCTCCTTGTTTACTTCCGATTGGATACCGGTAGCGGAACGCATTATTTTTGTGAACAACCATTTGCATGAATTCAATGTAAAACTGAACCTTGGTTTGGTGGGATTAACAAAAAGAGCAAAGAATGATTATGAAGTATATGTGGCCGATACCGCTTTTACCAACATGTCTGTTTCTATTACCGATGCAACGGTGGTTACACCCGATGCGAATACGATCTATTCCGACATGTTATTAAGCAGCGACCTGAAAGGAAAGATTTATAACCCCGGTTATTATCTCACCAGCGATGCCGACAGCGTTACCGCCAACCTCGATCTTGTTATGTTAACCCACGGCTGGCGAAGGTTTGATTGGGATAAGATCAAAGCAGGCACAACGCCAACACTTACTTACAAAAGAGAAACAGATGTGATGAAACTAAGTGGTAAAGTATTTGGTGCAAAACTGGCCAACCCAAATAATGCACTGATGCTGAATCTGATCATTGTAAAAAAAGACAGCAGCCGCACGTTTGCCTTTATCCCTATTCAGAAAGACGGAACCTTTGAACAGAAAGGCCTGTATTATTATGACACGGCAAAAATATACTACAGCTTTAATGGCAATGATAAACTGGTTGATGTTACACAGGTACAATTTGAAAATGGATTATTAAGATTTGTACCCAAAAAAATTCAGTTCGGCGAAAGTTATCATTCATTGGGATGGAGCGATAGCCTTGCGCGTGTAAAAATGAATTTCTTTCTTACAGAACAGGAAGCATTGAAAAAAAGAATGGCCTCCACCACTTTACAGGAAGTGATCGTAAAAACAAGGGCGAAAAGCCCGGAACAGATCTTAGATGAAAAATACGCTTCGGGAATGTTCACAGGCGGCGATGGAATTGCTTTTGATGTGATGAATGACCCTTCGATAGCCGGTGTACAAAGCATTCTTGCCTACCTCCAGGGAAAAGTGGCTGGCCTCACGATCACCGGTTCCGGCCAACAGATGACGCTGAGCTGGCGCGGTGCAACACCCGATCTTTTTGTAAACGAATCGCCGTCTTCCATTGATCAGGTACAATCCATTTCGGTTACTGATATCGCTATGGTAAAGGTTCTTCGCCCGCCGTTCTTTGGATCTATCGGCGGTGGCAGCGGTGGCGCTATTGCGATCTATCTGAAAAAAGGCAATGAAGGAAGAAAAGCCGACCCTAATGCGAGAAGCCTTGAATACACAGTGCTGGGCGGCTATTCCAGGTTCAAAGAATTTTACAACCCAAGCTATGATAAACCCAATGAAACGGTTGATATCGATATCCGCACAACTTTATACTGGAACCCTTATGTGATCACTACCAAGAAAAGCCCGCGTACGCGCATCCAGTTTTATAACAATGATATCAGTAAAAAATTACAGCTTGTTTTAGAAGGCGTGAATGGAGATGGAAAGATGGTAAGGATTGTAAAACTGCTGGAATAAAAATATGTGTATAATGTTCCGGCAACAGAATTACTATTGGGCTCTGTTGTGTCACTCACTTTTACGTTCGGTTCACTATCCAGCATTTATTTCGCTACTGATTCACAGATTTTCACTGAATAACTGTGCCAATCTGTGAATCAGTGGCGAACAATTTTTGCTGTGCTAATCTGCATTAATCTGAGATTTTAAATGATGCCCATCTTCTGCATCAAATAAGTAGCGTTCCTGCTTTGTGCAACACCGGTCCGCATTTTAAAATCAAACGTTAATCCACGTTCTGATAATTCACTCTCAAAACAAAAATTCTGAATAGCAGTTGGATGGCTATCGGCCAGAATGCCAAGTTCCGTATCATGTGTAGCGATCAGGGCGAGGCATGGATAGTGCAATAATTTTTTTATCAGCAATGCAGTTCCATCATGTTTATCTGTTGAATTGGTACCACGCATCACTTCATCCAGCAAAACCAAAGCAGGCACAGGTTCTGCTAATGATGCAATGATCTCCTGCAGGCATTTCAATTCTGCATAGAAATAAGAAGTGCTTTCTTCCAGCGAATCAATATGATGAAAAGAAGTTAACAAACGCATGGGCCTGAACACAAATGTTCCGGCAAATACCGGCGCACCGGTTTGCGCCAATATCAAATTCAAACCAAGCGTTCTTAAAAAGGTACTCTTGCCCGACATATTGGAACCGGTGATCAAATGCAGTGTACCATTCTCTCCTATCGAAATATCATTGGTAACTGCTGTACCTTCTTTCATTAAAGGGTGTCCCATTGCTGACGCTTTGACCAACAGTTGATCATGCACACATTCCGGGAAAATAAAACCTGTATGATTATATTGAAATGTTGCCAGTGAATTCAACAGTTCCATTTCACCCATGGCTGCAAACCAGTTCTTTATTTGTGATTGGTATTGATTACTCCATCGCATATAAGAACGTGCGCAAAGCAATTCGTGTAAGAACAAACCATTTAATATGAATGAAAGAAGGCTCATGCGAAGATCATACAAGCCAACAAGCTTTGATAAACGTTTAAATGCGCCTGCGGCATCAGCTACTTCTTTTTGTTTTGATGATACGTATGGATGCTGAAACGATTCTGAACAGATCAGCCGGAAACATTGCGCATATTGATTAAAAAGGTAACTGCGTTTGGAAATATGGTTATACAAATGTGATGTTTGACGGAAAATAAATGACATCAGCAATAATCCAAACAAACCAAATGCGATCATCCATTGATAGTTTCCGCTGATCAATGCATACACGATAAGC
>JABDAP010000050.1 GCA_013289065.1 Bacteroidota bacterium
GTTCGTGTTTCTTTTATAATATTGCTGCTCAGATTTATTGTTACTTTACAAATTATCAACCTGATCTCAGCAGTATGCATAAAAATATCATGATAACCGGTGGCGCCGGGTTTATTGGCTCACATGTAATAAGGCTTTTTGTAAATAAATATCCGCAGTACACGATCATTAATCTTGACGCACTTACCTATGCCGGTAACCTTGAAAACCTTACTGATATCGATAAACAACCCAACTATCGTTTTGCAAAAGCCAATATCCTAGATACAGAAGCGCTGGAGAAAGTGTTTGATGAATATGATGTAACCGATGTGATCCATCTTGCCGCTGAATCGCATGTTGACCGCTCGATCGTTTCACCGCTTGATTTTGTATACACCAATATCATCGGAACAGTGAACCTGCTGAATACGGCGCGAAAAAAATGGAAGGATGATTATTCAAAACATCTCTTCTACCACATATCAACCGATGAAGTATATGGCAGTTTGGGCGATACCGGTTTCTTTACCGAAACAACTCCTTACGATCCCAACTCACCCTATTCTGCCAGTAAGGCATCGTCTGATCATTTTGTCCGCGCATATCATGAAACCTATCATATGCAAACGATCGTTTCCAACTGTTCCAATAATTACGGCCCCAATCATTTTCCTGAAAAACTGGTCCCGCTTTTTATCAATAATATCATCACCCATAAACCGTTGCCTGTTTATGGAGATGGTTTATATACGAGAGACTGGCTTTTTGTAAAAGACCATGCGCTGGCCATCGAACTTATTTTTAGTAAAGGAAGATCCGGCGAAACATATAATATCGGCGGCTTTAATGAATGGAGAAATATCGATCTGGTAAAACTATTATGCTCGCTGATGGATCAAAAACTGGGAAGAGAAAAAGGGGAAAGCGAAAAACTGATCACGTATGTGAAAGACAGGCCCGGCCACGACAGGCGCTACGCCATCGATGCCACAAAGATCAACAAAGAACTTGGCTGGAAACCATCTGTAACATTTGAAGAAGGATTAAGCGAAACGATCGATTGGTACCTGAACAATACAGAATGGCTTCAGCACGTAACGAGCGGATCATACCAGAATTATTATCAGTCAATGTACGCCAACAGGTAATTTATGCGAGTGGAAGAGACTATTTTAGCAGGTTGTTATTTGCTTCACGATACTTTTTTCGGTGACGAGCGTGGTTATTTTTTTGAAAGCTTTAACCGGAAAACATTCAATGAAACAACTGGCCTGGATATAAACTTTGTACAGGATAATCAATCAGGTTCACAACGGGGAGTTTTACGCGGGCTTCATTTTCAACATGGCGAATTTGCGCAGGCAAAACTGGTACGTGTATTAAATGGAACTGTATTGGATGTGGCAGTTGACCTCCGCAAAGGCTCGCCAACATTCGGAAAACATTTTTCTGTTGAGTTATCCGGGGATAGCCGCACACAGCTTTTTATTCCGCGTGGATTTGCACATGGTTTTATGGTATTGAGCGAACGCGCCAATTTTTTTTATAAATGTGATAACTATTATAATAAAGCTTCTGAAGGCGGTATCATTTATAATGACCCGGCATTAGCGATCGATTGGAAATTACCTGTTGAAGAAATTGTGTTATCCGATAAAGACAAAGTGCTGCCTGTTTTACAGGAAGCGATGCATACTTTAAATTTTTAGACCATGAAAGGAATTATTCTTGCAGGCGGGTCGGGAACAAGGTTATACCCCATTACCAAAGGCATCAGCAAACAACTCATGCCCGTATATGATAAGCCGATGATCTATTACCCGTTGTCTGTTTTAATGTTGGCAGGTATTCATGAAATATTGATCATAACTACACCGGAAGACTCTTCACAGTTTCAGCGTTTACTGGGTGACGGATCGGAGCTGGGTTGCCGGTTTGAATATGCAGTACAGGAAATACCCAACGGATTGGCACAGGCTTTTGTGATCGGCGAAAAATTTGTTGGACAGGAAAAAGTAGCATTGATATTAGGCGATAATATTTTTTACGGCGCCGGATTCAGCAAACTGGTGCAATCGTTCAATGACGTTGATGGCGCCGCAGTATTTGCTTATGAAGTAAATGATCCCGAGAGATATGGTGTGGTTGAGTTTGACGGAGATCAACAAGCGGTTTCAATTGAAGAAAAACCGGCTGCACCCAAATCTAATTATGCAGTACCGGGATTGTATTTTTATGATAACAGCGTAGTGGGTATCGCAAAAAATATGCAGCCTTCTGCCCGCGGCGAATATGAAATTACAGATGTAAACAAAGAATATTTACAACAAGGCAAACTAAAAGTAGGTATCATGAACCGCGGAACCGCCTGGCTCGATACCGGCACGTTTGATTCATTTGCCGATGCCTGCGAATTTGTACGTGTGATCGAAAAACGCCAGAGCCAGAAAGTAGGTTGTATAGAAGAAGTGGCTTACCGGATGGGATATATCGGCCACGAACAATTAATGATACTCGCAGAAAAATATGCAAAAAGCGGTTATGGAGAATACCTGAAGCGTGTGCGGTTATAACCTTTCATCTTACATTATATCAATTAACTATCTTACCTGTATCAATTGAGTAAGAAAGTTATCATTATCGGAAGCGGTTTCGCGGGCCTTTCGGCTGCATCCTTCATGGCGAAAGCCGGCTGGAAAGTAACCGTACTGGAAAAACATAACATGCCCGGCGGCCGTGCAAGGCAAATGAAAGCCGCAGGATTTACCTTCGACATGGGCCCAAGCTGGTACTGGATGCCGGATGTGTTTGACAGATACTTTCATTGTTTCGGAAAAAAGGCCGCAGATCATTATTCGCTCAAAAGGCTCGACCCATCGTATCGTGTATATTATCCCGACGGGCCGGTTGATATTCCTGCAGGTCTTGCCGCATTAAAAGATCTGTTCAACTCGATCGAACCCGGAAGCGGAAAACAGCTGGAAATATTTTTAAAGGAAGCGGCATATAAATATGAAACGGGCATAAAAAAAATTGTTTTCAAACCCGGCCGTTCATTGACGGAATTTTTTGACCTTGGCCTGCTGAAAGGTTTGTTCAGGCTGGATGTATTCAGTTCTATGAGATCGCATGTAGCGAAATATTTCAAACATCCGAAGCTGGTGGAGCTGATGGAATTCCCTGTTTTATTTCTCGGGGCGCTTCCTGAAAAAACACCTGCGTTGTACAGCCTCATGAATTATGCCGACATCATAGGCGGCACCTGGTATCCGCAGGGCGGAATGTTCAGCATTGTACAGGCGATGTATGAACTGGCAACAGAACTGGGTGTTGAATTTTGTTTCGAATACGAAGCGACAGAGATAGTGGTTGAAAAAAATATCGCCAAAAAAGTGGTGGCACGGTCAGCAACAGGTGAGCAGCATATACATGAAGCAGATGCGGTGATCGGCAGCGCAGATTATCACCATATCGAAACAAAACTATTGCCGGCTGCCTGTCGTAGTTATACAGAAGCTTATTGGGATAAACGTGTGATGGCTCCTGGATGCCTTTTATATTATGTGGGGTTGAATAAAAAATTACCGGGTATTCGGCATCATTCATTATTTTTTGATGCCTCATTTGCAGAGCATGGAAAACAGATCTATACAACAAAAGAATGGCCAACAGATCCGTTGTTTTATGTAAGCGCAACATCGGTAACAGATAAAACAGTGGCGCCGGAGGGATGTGAGAACCTGTTCCTGCTCATCCCGGTGGCGGCGGGGTTGGAACATGATACGGAAGAATTGCGCAATAAATATTTTGACCAGATCATTGAACGGATGGAAAAACATTTTGGCGAACCGATAAAGGAATCAGTGATCTATAAAAGATCATTTGCGCATAGTGATTTTAGAAACGACTATCATTCTTTTAAAGGAAATGCATATGGTTTAGCGAACACCTTATTACAAACAGCTGTTTTAAAACCATCGTGCCGGAGCAGGAAAGTAAAGAACCTTTTTTATGCCGGGCAACTGACCGTTCCGGGCCCGGGAGTGCCGCCGGCGTTGATCAGCGGTGAAGTGGTTGCAGGAGAAGTGATAAAGGCGTTTGGACGAAATTAAGGATTGGTGAATGGGCGGATTTGAAAATTAATGGATCGATAATCCATTAATTCGTCAATCTATTAATTCCTTACATTTAAAAAGGCAACCTAAATAAATAAACATGATGAACCTGTTTCATGAAGTGAGCCAGGACTGCAGCAGGATGGTTACGGCAAAATACAGCACCAGTTTTTCTTCGGCGATAAAACTGTTGCATAAAGATATGCGCGCACCGGTTTGTAATATTTATGGGTTCGTTCGTTTTGCAGATGAGATAGTCGACACATTTCATCAACATGATAAATCTGTTTTGCTGGATGAATTTAAACAGGCCACGCATGATGCGATAAACCGCGGTATAAGCCTGAACCCGGTACTGCATAGTTTTCAGTTAACAGTAAATGCATATAATATTGACAGGAAACTTGTGGATGATTTCCTGCACAGCATGGCACTTGACCTGGCCAAACGCAAATACAACCGCGAAGAATACCAGGAATATATTTACGGCAGCGCAGAAGTGGTGGGCCTGATGTGTTTATATATTTTTTGCGAAGGCGACCATGCTTTATATGGCATACTGGAGCCTTTTGCAAAAAAACTGGGGGCTGCATTTCAGAAAGTAAATTTTCTGCGCGACCTGAAAGCAGACTATGAAGGGCTGGAAAGGATTTATTTTCCCGAATGTGATTTCCGCCATTTTACGGCTGCTGATAAACAGGCCATAGAAACAGATATTCAAAACGATTTTGATCATGCATACGAAGGGATAAAAATGCTGCCGGTGAAAGCAAGGTTTGGCGTGTATGTAGCGTATAAATATTATCTCTCATTATTTAAAAAGATCCGGCGCCTGCAGCCGCAAACGATCATGGAACAAAGGATCCGTATTCCGGATCATGGAAAAATATTTATCCTGATCAGTGCAGGGATCAGGAGCCAGTTGAATTTACTGTAACTACCCGTTGTAACTTTAGCATATATTTCTATTGAATGGAGCAAGTGATCTTAGTAAATGAAAATGATGTTCTTACCGGAACCATGGAAAAAATGGAAGCGCACGAGCGGGGCATTTTACACCGCGCCTTCAGTGTTTTTATTTTTAATGAACAGGGCGAGATGTTATTGCAGCAACGCGCAGTAAATAAATATCACAGCGGAGGCTTGTGGACGAACAGCTGTTGCAGCCACCCGCGCCCCGGCGAAGACACGCAGGCTGCGGCTACGCGGCGATTAAAGGAAGAAATGGGCTTTGATACACCGCTAAAAAAAGTATTTGACTTTATTTACAAAGCATCATTTGAAAACGGATTGACGGAACATGAGTTCGATCATGTATTTGTGGGTTATTATAATGGGGTAATTGATCCCGATAAAAAAGAAGTGAGCAATTACGCATACCATTCCATGGAAAAGATAGAAACGCAGATGCAGGCACAACCGGAATTATTTACTGCCTGGTTCCATATCGCATTTCCAAAACTGATGGACTGGTGGAAACAAAATAAACCGGCCTGAGAGAAAAAAATTCTCTTATCTTCTGTTGTCAATTAATATGAACCACTCAAACAAAGCAATTATTATCGGTGCCGGTGTTGCAGGTATGGCAACTGCCATAAGGCTTGCAGTGAAGGGGATGGATGTAACTGTGTATGAAAAAAATACACACCCGGGCGGAAAGCTTACTGATCTTAAGATCAACGGTTACCGGTTCGATGCGGGCCCCAGTTTATTTACACAACCACAAAATATAGCAGAACTATTTGCATTGGCAGGCGAGCCGATGGAAGATCATTTCTCTTACCGGCAAATGCCTGTGAGCTGTAATTATTTTTATGAAGACGGCACGGTTGTGAATGCGTATGCCGATAAAAACTTATTCGCCCAGGAACTGGCAGCTAAACTGGGAGAAAATGAAAGCAGTTTGTTTTCTTATCTCAAACGATCCGGAAAAATATATAATAATATAGGAAGTTTTTTTACAGACCATTCGCTGCATAAAAAAAGAACTTTTTTTAGCAGAAAGATCTGGAAAGCATTAATGACAGTGCGTTGGCCATATATATTCAGGACGATGCATCAGATGAATGCCGCTCATTTCGCCAATAAAAAAACGGTTCAGTTGTTTAACCGCTATGCAACCTATAATGGCAGTGATCCGTATAAAGCGCCCGGGATGTTGAGTTTGATACCACATCTTGAACACAATGAAGGTGTGTTCTACCCGGAAGGCGGAATGATCAGTATTACAAATGCGTTGTATCAGCTTGCTTTGAAAAAAGGAGTAGTATTTCATTTTGATTCACCTGTTCAGCGCATCATTCAGCATGAAAGAAAGGCGGCAGGTGTGGTAGTAAACGGGAAAAATATTATCGCAAATATTGTTGTGAGCAATATCGATGCTTATTTCACATACAAACATTTGATGAATGATGTATCCAAAGCAAAAAAAATACTGAAACAGGAGAGAAGCAGCAGCGCTTTGATCTTTTACTGGGGAATAAAAAAAGAATTTGCTCAACTCGGATTGCATAATATATTTTTTGCCGAGAATTACAAAGCGGAATTCGACCATCTTTTCCGGTTAAAAAAAATGTATGGCGACCCAACAGTTTATATAAATATTACCGCCAAATGCGAACCGGGTGTGCAGGCGCCTGACGGAAAAGAGAACTGGTTTGTAATGGTAAATGCGCCCGCAAACGTTGGACAGGACTGGAATGCATACAGAGAAAAATACCGTTCGGCGATTATCAGTAAACTGAATAAAATAGTACAAACAGATATTGAACCGTTGATCGAAACCGAAGCAATATTAGATCCGGTATTGATCGAATCGAAAACAGCTTCTTTTATGGGTTCTTTATATGGCACAAGCTCAAACGCAAAGATGGCGGCATTTTTACGGCATCCGAATTTCAGCAGATCTGTGGACGGGTTATATTTTGTTGGCGGCAGCGTACACCCGGGAGGCGGAATACCCTTATGTTTAAAAAGCGCGAAGATCGTGAGTGAATCAATATCCACATAGCAAGAATAAAAAAAGGATGTTCAATTGGAAAATTCAAAATAAATCAAAACTGCGCCTCCGCGCCTTTGCGTGCATTTTATCACGCAAAGGCGCGGAGGCGCAGTAATTACAGATAAGATATAGCTGAAATCATCAAACAGCGAAGCGACTATAAAATGAAATTCTCAAGAAATAATATCGCTGCTTTTTTAGCCATCCTCTTTCATTTGTGTGGAGTGATCGGAATTTTATGTACACCATATAAAGACTGGTTCATCCACAACACGCCACTCGATCTTTTCCTGATGGCATGTTTATTAATATGGACACAGCCGGTAAAGAACATTTCTTTTTTCCTTTTTATCGCACTCTCTTTTTTTGTTGGAATGGGAACAGAAATGATCGGCGTACACACAGGAAGTTTATTCGGACACTACGAATACGGTAACCTGCTCGGCGCCGGATTCAATGGTGTTCCATGGTTGATCGGGCTAAACTGGTTCATAATAATTTTCTGCAGTGCATCGGCCATGCAGCAGGTGCACGAATGGTCGCAGAAGAAATTTGAAAGCGCCGGGTCATCCATGCCGCCAAGGATCGCAGCTTTATCACTGATCATCGATGGCGCATTGCTCGCCACATTTTTCGATTGGCTTATGGAACCGGTAGCTATCAAACTGGGCTTCTGGCAATGGAAAAACGGTGAACCGCCATTATATAATTATATATGCTGGTTTATGATCAGCCTGTTACTGCTGATCTTATTCAGGCGTTGCAGGCTTACACAGGCCAACCATTTCGCTGTACATTTGTTTATTATTCAGTTATTGTTTTTCCTGTCGCTCAGAATTTTTTTATGATTTACATTCTAATCGCACTGGCCTCATTCTGTATCATGGAAGGCATTACCTGGCTCACACACCGATTTGTAATGCATGGATTTTTGTGGTGGCTGCATCAGGATCATCACCAGCCGCATCCCGGTTCGTTTGAAAAAAATGATGCTTTCTTTTTCATCTTCGCCATACCAAGCTGGTTATGTATCATGCTGGGAAGTATGAACCATGCATATTGGGTGGTGAGTATCGGTGCGGGCATTACTTTATATGGACTTGCCTATTTTGTGGTGCATGAGATCATCATCCATCAACGGTTCAAATTATTCACAAGAAGTAAAAACAGGTACATCAAAGCGATCCGTTGGGCGCACAAAATGCATCACAAGCATTTGGATAAACACAAAGGAGAAAGTTTCGGTATGCTCATCGTTGCAAAAAAATACTGGGACAAAGTAAGAGAAGACGAATCATTGCAACAAAATAACCAGTAACCATATCGCCATATACCAGTTAATTTATTCACTATTCACTATTCACTATTCACTATTCACTATTCACTATTCACTATTCACTATTCACTATTCACTATTCACTATTCACTATTCACTATTCACCATTGCCCACCCACTACGATCATATCATCACCGGCGCCGGCTGTGCAGGATCAAGCCTGCTGATGCGGATGATGCGTGAACCTTTTTTCAGCGACAAAAAAATTCTGGTCATCGATCAATCAGAAAAAAAACAGAATGACCGCACCTGGTGTTTCTGGGAAAAACAGACAGGATTGTTTGAACCGGTCGTGCATCATCGATGGGAAAGAATACATTTCTTTTCAGATGAATTTTCTTCTGCACTTCATCTCGCACCATACCAATACAAAATGATACGCGGGATCGATTTTTATTCTTATGTAAAAACCGAATCAGCTAAACATCCAAACATTGAATGGCGCACAGAAAAAATAAAAGCGATCACAAATAATCATAATAAGGCAATTGTTGAAACCGAAACAGCCATTTTTACTTCTGAATATGTATTTAATAGTATCCTCTTTAAAGAAATCTCAGGGGCCAAAAAGGCAAAGTATCTGCTCCTCCAGCACTTCAAAGGCTTTTCCATCCAAACCAAAGAACCCTGCTTTGATGACAGCATCGCAACGTTCATGGATTTCAGGATAAGCCAGCAATACGGAACAGCATTTATGTATGTATTGCCAACATCTTCTACAACTGCATTGATAGAGTATACATTGTTTACAGAAAAACTTTTACAGAAAGAAGCATATGAAACGGTTTTGCGCGAATATATTTCTTCGGGCTTATCTGTTCCCGATTATGAAATTGTGCATGAAGAGTTTGGCGTGATACCGATGACCAACAAACGGTTTCCTTTACAGGATGGAAGAATTGTTTACATGGGTGTTGCCGGCGGACAGGTAAAAGCCAGCAGCGGTTATGCTTTTCAATTCATACAAAAACGGACGGAGCAGATCATTCAGTCAATGCTTACCAAAGGGAATCCGTTTACCAGGCGCTCATTTGCTGACAGGAAATGTCAATTGTACGATAGTGTGCTGCTGAATGTGTTGTCTAAAAATAAAATGAAAGGTGATAAAATATTTACCCGCATCTTTCAGCATAATCCACCGGAACGGATTTTGCAGTTCCTGGATAATGAAAGCAGTTTGTACAATGACATGCAGATCATGCGGAGTGTGCCATCAAATATTTTTTTACCGGCTGCCTTTTATGAATTGATCAGATCCATTTAAATAATAGTATGTCAAAAATAATTACACTGACACTTAACCCGGCATTAGACAAAAGCATTTCCGTTCTCCAACTTGTTCCTGAAAAAAAACTAAAATGTTCTGATGCCAAAACAGAACCCGGCGGAGGCGGCATCAATGTGTCAAGGGCTATACATAAGCTTGGCGGCGACAGCGAAGCGGTTTATTTATGCGGTGGTTTTACCGGTAAGCAGTTTGAAGAGTTATTGTCTGCCGAAAATATAACATCCATTGCCTTGCCCGTTAGCGGTGCGATGCGCGAAAATTTTGTGGTGCTGGATGAATCGTCCAATAAGCAATATCGTTTTGGAATGGATGGGGCGGAAGTGAATGAAGCAGAATGGCCGCAGGCGCTGGATTATATCGCAAAGCAAACCGATGTTGCATATATTGTTGCCAGCGGAAGTTTACCGCCAGGTGTTCCGGTAGATATTTTTGGAAGGCTGGCAAAAATTTCGAAACAACTGAATGCAAAACTGATCGTTGATACTTCAGGCGAAGCATTAGAACATGCTGTAAAGGAAGGCTTGTTCCTGATCAAACCCAATCTGGGTGAGCTGAGTAATTTATATGGCAAAGAAAAACTGGCCGACAAAGAGATCATCGAAGCCGCAAAAACCATTATCCAAAAAGGCGGTTGCGAAGTAATGGTGATCTCACTCGGCGCAGATGGCGCCATGCTGGTAACTGCTGATGAAGAAATAAAAATAAAACCACCGGAAGTAAAAATACACAGCACGGTTGGCGCCGGTGATAGTTTGGTTGGCGCCGTTACATTGGCGCTGTCAAAGGGCTGGAACTGGAAAGATGTTTTATATTATGGCGTAGCCGCAGGAACCGCCGCCACCATGAACGCCGGAACAGAACTCTGCAAAAAAGAAGATACCGAACGAATATTTGCGCAATTGAAGCAGGAATAAGATCCATCTGTTACATTTGCAAACTGTAACACGGCCTTGTAGTACAATGGATAGTATGTGAGTTTCCGAAGCTCCTGATCCAGGTTCGATTCCTGGCAAGGCCACTGATTATGTTCTTTTAATTATTGGCCTTCTACATCAATGCCCGACCCGCGGCGCCGCGAGGCCAGAAGAACTTTTCGCTTCGCGTTTATTTGCCGAAGAATAATTGGGAACTTTTTCAATAGCCAAATGATATTCAGCCAGCTTATTGTTCCATTGCTGGATAGTAACAGCCGGGCTCATCTGTATATTGATCATTGACCTGGTGGTAATATCCTGCAGATAAGCGACACCGTAAATATCCATGATCTTTGTATTCAGTATCTTATCCCGTGACTGTTGCACCTGGCGGTCAAATTCTTTTACAAATTCTGTTGCTTTTTCTTTATCCGCGTTTGCAAAACCCGGCAACGCCAGCAAAGAAGCAAACCGGCCTTTGTCGTAACAGGTATAAAAATACTTCAGGTTAAAATTTACATCGCGGTTCGCCTGCTCACATTCATCGAGGGATGCATACAATATCCTGTTTTCATGAAGAACGGAAAGTGTTGTCTTGTCTTTTGAAAAAGCGAATACAAAAAGGCTGTATCTATTTTGCGGCACGCCCGGTAAAGCCCTGGCCAGCGGTTGGGTTTGCTGAACGTACAGTAGTTCAAATCCCGCTTTTTCAACCGTTTTTTCAACCATATATCCGGAAGACTCGATGATCGTATTTCCCCGCTTTTCCGTTAGAGACAGTTTTCCGTTCTCCACCGAAATTTCTGCTACCCTGTAATTGGAAGCGGCCGTAAAATAATGAATGCCCTCCATGAAACTTTTGTTTTGCGAATGGCAGTTGATTTGCGGAAGCGCCATTGCAATGAACAGTATGTGTTTTTTCATCCAGCGAGATTTATTCTTTTCGTTTACAACTAAAAGCCATTTTCAGAAGCAGAGGGCCTGCAGCTCGAGATCCGGATTCGATTCCCGGCGATGCCGCTGATTTAATTTACCTGCACTTCATTATGCATATTCAGTTTATGCAGTTCTAAAATGGTCGTCATGCCATCATCACTTTCCCGGTACATTGGAATGAACTTCCGGTTAAAGAACATTTCATTATAAGTATACGATGTACGCTGCTGTACAAAATTGGAAAACACATCATCAAAACCACGCAGCATTACGTATAATTCAACATCGGCATTTTTCATGTCTGCTTCCGTAAAACCAATAAAGGGGCTGTTCTCATCAATAGGATGTACAACGGTCCAGCTCATTGGCATACTTTCCACGCGGGTTCTTTCAAGTGTTAAAGAAAAATATTTGTAAACAGGTTTTTCATCTTCCAGTACCTGCATGCCAACATTCACACGTATTTCGAGATCCGTGAGTGAATGTTTGTCTTTAAATGCGGCAAAACGAAACATCAGCCCCGTACCTTCTTTAAATGGACTGATCAATGCATGATCACTAAACGCGAGATAGCTTCTTGGTTTGGAAAAACGCCCATATATCAAACCGGTTGCGATCGCGAGTGATAAAAATCCTGTCAACGCTTCGATCGAGGAAACAACATTGGCTGCATCGCCTACAGGATTGATCCGGCCATAACCTACGGTGGTGAAGGTTTGTGTGCTGAAGTAAAAAAGTTCTTTAAAAGTTTCCCAGTTACTTGTATGCACCAACCCCTGTAATTGTGCCTGCCCGATCCAGAAATAAATAAAAGTAAAAATGAGGTTGATCGCCACATAAAATAAAAGGATCACCGCAATAAATTTCCACTGCGGAAGGTTGAGCATGTCGTGAAAGATGCTGATCCTTCTCCAGAAAGGCATCCCTTCTTTTACCAGATTGTAACTGCCATCCTTATTAATAAAACGCCCGCCAAGATCGGTTGAATTGGTACTGAAACCGGTATCGTTGTTTTGCCTGGAAGAAGGATTTATTTTTTTGTGGGTAGCCATAATAAAAAATTAAAATGTGCGTGTTGGGTTAAATGGAACGCGGATGACGCGGATCGGGCGGATCTTCGCGGATCAACGGTTTAAGTAATAACAAATCAGCGTACATCTGCCTGATCCGCGTCATCCGCGTGCTATTCTTCTAAAATTACTTCCCAAACGCACCAATATTACTGCTGAATATTTTTACAGCGATCGCTATCAATATCACGCCAAAAAATTTGCGCACCGCCAATAAACCGGCCGGGCCAAGCATCCGTTCAATATGTTTTAATGATTTTAATACAAGGTATATTACTACCAGATTGATCATGATCCCGATCAATATATAGATCTCTTCAAAATTTGCTTTGAGCGACATCACCGTTGTTAACGTACCGCTTCCAGCAATGATGGGAAATGCAATGGGTACAAGGCTTCCCGACTTTGCGTCCTTATCTCCTTTAAATATTTCGTGGCCCAATACCATTTCAAGGCCCAGTAAAAAGATCACTACTGAACCGCCTACTGCAAACGAGCGGATATCTAAACCAAGTACTTTCAGAAAAGGCTTGCCTGCAAATAAAAAAAGCACCATCAATCCACCCGACACAAGTGTTGCCTGGAATGCGCGTATACCGCCGATCTTTTCTTTGAGCGATATCAGCAAAGGAACCGAACCCACAATATCGATCACTGCAAATAATGTGAACGTTACTGTCAGCAGTTCGTCAAGATGAAAGTCCATGCAATTTTTTTTAAAGATAATAAATCTCCGCACTAACTACAGTGTTTACAAAGAGGGCCGGTGCCATTCTTTTCCGGCGAGTGAAACATTGTATAAGATCTCATGCACAAAATTATTTTCGTGTATAGAAACTTTTACCACGCATCCATAATTAAAACTGGAAACATCAAAAGATTCTTTAAGCGGTGTGTTGGTGATGTGTGCCACGATACTGCGCAATACACCGCCATGCGCCACAACAACGGCTGGTTTTGTTTGTGCAGCGATCCATTCAAAACGTTTTACCACTCGTTCATGCATCTCGAGATAACTTTCGCCGTTGGGGACTTGAACATTGATAAAATCATCCAGCCATGGCTGGATCTCCGGTTTGGGAATTTCATTCCATACCTGCATTTCCCAATCGCCGCAATTGAGTTCCATCAGGTCATCATGCAACTGAATATCGTGCTGCGGAAAAAGTGATTCAGCTAATTTTTTACAACGCTGCAATGGGCTGCTGTAAACAGTTGCAATATTTTTCGGAAGATGCGGAACGATAGACGCAACCTCACTTTCAAAACTATCCGTAACATCCAGGTCGGTCTGCCCGTAACAAATGCCTTTGGCTACTGCGGGTGTGGTGTGCCTGATCAGGTAAATTTCCATAGTGCGAATTACCTGAATAAAGGTTAAAGAAAGTTAAAAGGGTTAAAAAAGTTAAAGAGGTAAATTATACATTTTACTTCTTTAACTTTTTTAACCCAACTTGACCTTATTTAACTTCTTCATCAAAACTTAAAAATATGATTGCGATGCAACTGGTATTGAAACCGTAATGTTTCCAGGCACTGCCCGCACAAACAATCGATAAATTTATCTTCTATATAAACCCGTTCTTCATGCGTTAACTGGAACCGGCTGCATTGGCACTCTGCAATATTGCCAACCTTGCATTCAAAATTCCTGGCACAACGCGGGCATTTTTTTGTTTCATGATTCGGCATAACGTTTACCAGTTAAAAGTTACTCCCGCATTGAACATATCCGGAATACCGTTATAACCATTTATATCATAGAATTTCCTGTTGGCGATATTTTGTGCATCAGCAAAAATTTTCAGGCGGTCGCCAAAAGTATATTCTGCATAAGCGCCGAGCAGGAAATAATCGCCGAGTATAACATCAGGTTTTTTATAAGCGCCAACATCGTAGCGGCTGCTGACATATTTTCCGCTGATGCTTGCATAGAATGCTTTGGTAAAATTATATCCCGCAGTAATGTTGATCGAATGTGTTGGCCTGCGCAAAGAATAATTATACACCGTGTCTTTAAAATTGATACGGCTCTGTGTGGATTCCTGTGCCGTAATAAATGTATAGTTACCTGTTAAAGTAAAATGTTCTGCCGGCTGCAACGTAAACTCGTATTCAATACCGCGTGTTTTCTGGTTCACATAATTGAAATATTTAAAAGTGACGGAATTGTAATCGATACCATTGTCTGTTGTACGATAGAAGAATACGATCCTGTCGCTGAATTTTTTATACGTGTGTTGAAGTCCCACTTCATAATTGGTAGATACTTCTGCCTTCAGGTCAATATTTCCGCTGCTTGAATACAACTCGTATAAAGACGGTGCTTTAAACCCCGTAGCAATGCTTCCGAATATGCGGTAGTGTTCATCAAAAGTATAAGACGGGTTGACCGTATACGTATAATGCGTGCCATAACGCGAATGATTGGTTAACCTTCCACCGATCTCCATTGAAAAAGCCTGGTCATTATAATGCAGCGAAGTGTACACCGATTTTTGATTCATCGAAGTATCATTAAAACTGCTGTTGAACGGCCCGAATGAACTTACGGATTTATACTGGTTGTTCATCGATGCATACCTGTAATCGGCGCCACCCAGCAATGTAAAACCGCTTCCCAGTTTAACGGAAGTATAGGCTTCTGCAAATTGGGTCACCGCATCATAATCATTCAGCGCAAATATCGGCGCGCCTGTTGAATAATTATCATCATAGTTCCTGTGCTGTTTGCTGTATTGATAGTTTCCCGTTACAGATAATACATCATTCTTATATACAAAACCGGCGCCTGATGTGTGGTTCTTGTTGTGTATGTCGTAAAAGTTTTTATCGGTAAAAGCGCTGGCATCAATACCCGCTGTGTACTGGCTGTATTGTGTAAATGCTTTGAACATAAGCTGCTTATTCGCCTGGTATTGTACCGCAGCATTGGCTGTGTTACCCAGGTAAGCATCGTTGTCGAAATTCTTTACGCCGGTACTGTCATACGCAGCAGAAAAACCATTTGTCTGCAACCTTGCATAACGCGTGGTGTAAGTAAACTTTCCTGCTTTGCCGTAGAATTGTAAATTGGTTTTGTTGGTACCCAGGCTGCCACCAGTTACAGTAGCTTTTACATTGATGGGTTTGGTAATATTTGCTTTGGTGGTGATGATATTGATCACACCGGCGATCGCATCGCTTCCGTATAAAGTGGATTGTGCGCCTTTGCATATTTCAATTCTTTCCACATCATTGATAGAAAAAAAATTGAGATCAAAATCATTGTTGATCTGTGATGGGTCATTCACCGGAATGCCATCCATCAATATCAACGTGCGGCCTGCTGCTGCACCGCGCATAAAAACGGTTTGCACACTGCCTGCATTGCTGAGTGCGCCGTTGATGGTGATGCCGGCCTGCTCATTTAATAATTGAGCAACTGTTTTGCCGGTACTTTTTTCGATCTGTGCTTTGGTAATAACGGTAATTACTTTACCTGTTGTACTTTGTTTCTGTTCTGTTTTGTTGGCGGTAACCACCACTTCATCCAGAACGCGTGTTGTGACTGTGTCTTTTTGCGCAAAGACGGAACTGCCCGTAAGCAGTGCTGCGAGGAGCGTTAATGATTTGCTCATTGTTTGTTTTGTTTTGATTTGAACAATGAGCTTTCAGGAAAATAAAAAAACGGAGAAATAATAAATCGCCGCTGCAGCAGCTATTTACAATTCCATGCTTTTCACCCGAAAGCCGTGAATAATTGTTGCACCTGGCAGGTCTTCTGGCTTGCTGGCTTGATGAACACCTTCCCATTTATAGGCTCTTCGCCATTCAACAGTGGTATGTTGTTCCATCAGCCGTGAGTGGTGAGCCGTAAGCCGTGAGATATGTATTACTCACGATTGACGGCTGCCGATTCACGTTTACAGCTTTACAGCTACGGGGATAGCGCCGGAATTTAACCGGACTTCCCTTTTAATCCCGCAATTGCGGAAACCAAATACATTGCAAATGTAATCGCAGAAAGTTTACGTTGAAATTAAATTATACCGAAGTTTTACACGTGCCTGAGGCGTGAATCGTGAGGCGTGAGCAGTGAGTAATGAGCGAGCACAAATATTACTATTGTCTATTGCCCATTCACGCCTCACGATTCACGTCTCACGTTTCTTTCCTACATTTAATCCATGCAGGGAAAACAGAAATTACAGTTATTCGATTTTACAATGATCGTTGTGAGCCTTGTAATAGGCATGGGCATTTTTCGCACTCCTCTGAATGTAGCCAAAGCATCGCCTGATACTTTTTTATTTTTTGCAGCATGGATAGCCGGCGGGCTGGTTGCGTTATGTGGGGCACTTACTTATGCGGAGATTGGAAGCAGGCTTCCTGTTATCGGCGGGTATTATAAAATATTTTCTTACGCGTATCACCCATCTATTGCCTTCGCGATTAATTGTATCATTCTTGTATCAAATGCCGCTTCACTTGCTGCGGTTGCATTGGTAGGTGGCGAATACTTTACAGGTGTGTTCATCCAGGGTTCATCAGATCCTGTTTATTTAAGCATTGCTTCCAATGCTAGCCATATACAAACAATGCAGATCAGTATCGCCATAGCCGCGATTGTAATTTTTTACGGAGTTAATCTTCTTGGTTTAAAAATGAGTGCGAAAACACAAAACGTACTCACCGTCATCAAAATAACTTTGATCCTGCTGTTGATCGCACCTTTGTTTTTTGCCGGATCAGCAGTTACCGAAACTCTTTCAGCAACACATATAAATACACCCTTGCGCGAGTATATCAAAGCTTTTGGCATTGGATTGGTTGCCGTTAGTTTCACATACGGAGGCTACCAGCAAACGATCAATTTCGGATCGGAAGTAGAACGGCCAACAAAAAATATCCCGCGCGGAATATTTTTTGGAATCTCTATTATCATCATACTTTATCTCACGATCAATTATGCTTATATAAGAGTAATTGGATTTGAAACACTAAAACAAAGCAAGAATATCGCCGCAATCATGGCATCCAAAATTTTTGGCGTTAATGCAGAAAGAGTTTTATCCGGATTTTTATTCTTAAGTGTATTGGCATACGTAAATGTATTACTGATGAGTAATCCGCGTGTAATGTATGCAATGAGCGAGGATAAAATTCTTCCACCGGTTTTTATGAAAAGGAACGATAAAACAGACGTATTAACCGTTTCATTAAGCGTATTTGCAGCATTGTGTGCCTTAATTGTTTTTTGGGCGAAAGAATTTGATACGATCCTCAGTTTCACCATTTTTTTAGACTGCTTCGGAATGGTATTGTCTGCCGGAACTATTTTTATCCTTCGCAAAAAAACAGCGCATCTTAATAATACCGGTATTTATACAATGAAGAAATTATATCCCTTATTGCCATCAATATTTATTATTGCTTATTTGTTTGTTGCTATCAGTATCGCATCAGATTATAAGAACAATAATTATGCAGCTCTTACAGGATTAAGTGTGTTGGCTGCATTTACACTTATCTATTTCATTGCCAAAAGATTTACTAAACGCACAGATGTTAAGTAATGTAATAGTTACAGACCTGTTTCAGGTAACCTGTTACCGGTAACTACTCTTAACTTTATTTTTTGCAGAGTCTACTTTCTACAACTAAAAAAAGAAACTTCTCCGCATGTCTCCCGGAGGGGACGTTGCGGTTTGAACGAAAACTCGTGTTATATAAATTAAATCTGCTTAAGTATGTTCTGTATTGTTGCATAAAATCTGATTGCATTTTATTTCGGTTTGATTTAATTTAGTTTTCCTTAAGAAGGGTGCAATTGCATTTGTGTTTTATCTTTCAATCCGCAACGTCCCCTCCGGGAGACATGCGGAGAAGAGTTGTAAGTGTACTCAGCAAAAAAAGAAATCTGTTACGATAACAGGCAACCCACAACTACTTTTAATTTTTAACTTTTGACTTTTAACTTTACTCAATGGACATCTCATACATCTTAAACGAACTCGGCGAAGAACGCGATGATTATTTCCGCGCTATTGCACCACCTATTATGCAGACCAGCAATTTTGCTTTTTCAAAAGTGGATGATCTCCGCAAAGCTTTTGAAGATGAATACTCCACCTGGTTATACAGCCGCGGACTGAATCCAACGGTTGACATCCTTCGTAAAAAATTAGCGGCGTTGGATGGTGCAGAAGATTGTCTCGTATTCAACAGCGGCGCCGCCGCCATATTTGCCGCCGTACTCGCCAATGTAAAAAGCGGCGATCATATCGTAAGCGTCAAAAACCCATATGCATGGGCACAGAAAATGTTTGATGTGATCCTGCCAAGGTTCAATGTAAACGTTACGTATGTTGATGGAACAATAACTGATAATTTTTCGAAAGCGATTCAGTCGAACACCACTATCATTTATCTCGAATCACCCAACAGTTGGTTCTATGAACTGCAGGATCTTGCTGCAGTAGCAATTTTAGCGAAGCAACATAACATCATCACCATCTGCGATAACAGTTATTGTTCGCCCATATTTCAACAACCTATTTTAATGGGTGTTGACCTTGTGCTGCAATCAGCCACAAAATATATCGGCGGCCACAGCGATACCATTGCCGGCGTATTAAGCGGAAGCAATACCATGATCAAAAAAATATTCGAAAGCGAATACATGAATATCGGTTCAGGCATTCAGCCTTTTAATGCATGGCTGCTCATTCGTGGATTGCGCACATTGCCTGCAAGGCTTGAACGCATCACCCGTACAACAGCCGAAGTGATTTCTTTTTTAAAAAACCATCCCCGGGTTGAACAGGTCATTTTTCCGCTCGACCCATCATTTCCGCAATACGAACTGGCCAAACAACAAATGACGGGTGCATGTGGATTGGTTACTTTTATCATTAAAACAAACAGCAGCAAAACCATTGAAACCTTCTGCGAATCACTCAAACATATCCTCATGGCAGTAAGCTGGGGAGGGTATGAATCACTCATCCTTCCCAAATGCGCCGGCATGCGCCCTGAAACATTCAACGCCAACGACCCGGGGCACCGTTCGCTCAGGTTATATGCAGGATTGGAAGAGCCTGCCTATCTCACCGCTGATCTTTCATTGGCTTTTAATGCCATACAGCACCTTCCATAGCAATTTTTTACAAAATTTGTTATATTCCTTTCCGCCTGTCTAAAATTTAGGCAAGTGCGGGGGAAACCTTTATTTTTGTTGCATATGAGAAAGTTTCTTACAGTGCTATGTTGTATCAGCCTTTCCCAATCCTTTGCACAAAGGGCATCTGATAACTGGGACCTGCGGCATTGCATCGAACATGCGCTTGAATTCAACATATCTATCAAACAGGCCGATATACAGGCAAGGCTGGCTGCTTTGCAGGCCAAGCAGGCTAAATACAATCTTTACCCAAAGTCAGCGTTGGGTACATCAGTGATCTTGACACAAGGATATTTTTCTGTGCAGCTTTTATACGCAGGTCGTTTCCTTTCTGCAACGGCTGGTATTGTAATGCGAGTTGGTATACGACTTCAGGTTGCAGGTCGGCAAAAGATTCAACGGGGATCTGGTCGGCCATGGGTGTTTCAATTCCGAAAAGAACATCTGTATCCAGGTTCAG
>JABDAP010000051.1 GCA_013289065.1 Bacteroidota bacterium
CTTTATTGGCTAACAGCTTGGCCTGTACTTTCGCCCATTCGATATTTTTGGCGGTCATTATTTTTCTCGAAACGATCTTTTAATGTTTTGATCAGTTCTTCCTGTTGTTTTGATGACAGTTCTTTTTTATTTGTTTTTGCCATTGTGAATTTTTTATTGATGCTTCAGTTTTAGAATTTAAGACGCCTCAAAACTGCACCTCTGCGCCTTTGCGTGCATTTTTCTCACGCAAAGGCGCGGAGGCGCAGTAATTAATTATCCGGCGGATTATTCTTTGAAGATGAAAAGTATTGATATGCGCGTTTACATAAAAAAAATAATAAAGCCACCGCAGAATACAATAACAAACCTTTGATGTCTGCATAAACATCTTCCACATCAAATCTTCCGTGTAATTTCTTATGGGTTATTTTATTGACCACCTGCTGCAGGTATTCGATCAGCACGCCGAACAGTACGAGTGAGAGCAAGATCCACAAAAGTTTTTTTGGAAATAATAAGTGAATGAAAGCGGCGGCAAGAAAATAAAATGAAATGTGCAGTAATTTATCATGCCCTTGCAATGGAACGGGGATCTTAATGAGGAAACCGATTAGAGAGCAAATGAGGCAGATGATGAGGATGATTATTTTGTGGGTGGTGGCCATTGTAATTTTGGTATTGCTTCTATGTTCACAACTTAATAATCTTCATTGATTTCCTGAAAGGTGATAATCTTAGTAATGAGTTCGTTCTTCTCTTTTTTGCTTATACTCATTGCATCAATGGTTTTGATAAACTCATTAATCTCATTCTTTTCTTCGATGATGATAAATTTAATATCTTCTGGAGTGAATCGAATAAGCTTTTTCTTCAGAGTAGCATTTAGTTTAACTTGTTCCTTTTTTTCACTTGGTTTTATTCCTGATAAAACTTTTGATTGATTAAGAGGTGGAGAATATCTCCATTCTCTTTCATTGTAATAAACAATATCCCCTTTCCCCCTCAGAATTTCTCTACCTTTCTGCCACCTGCCTTGATATGGTTTAATGAACTTGAAGGAATCAATCAACTCTCTTCTTGTCTGTGAAATGATTTCCGCTGCTTCGTGTTCTTTATCGTATTTGAGAAAAAGTTTTATGAGCTTGTAAAGCTGTGTAGACGGTTGTGAATTTTCATGTACATAAACTACTGGCGAAACCCTCTTTTTAATTCCCCACTTCTTTGTCAAACCGATACCATAGTTGCCAAAATCAGTTGTGTGAACTGAATCACGGGTAAGTTGCATGATAGTTAAGTCACAAAAGCTGATTAGCGGAATAAGTGTTACTCGGTAAATACTCGTCGCGGGCAAAATATTTTCAAAGTGTTCCTCTGAATATTGAGCAAAAAAACCCTGAGAGCTTAAAATGCCTTTTAAACTTTCTTTCGCCGTGAAGTGAAATAGAGTATTTGCACTAACCGCCATTTAACTGAGTTGAAAATGCTTTAAGAGAGTTGAAACAACTTTTGCATAAAGTCTTTTTGCCTTTGCATTTTCTTTTCTCTCAATTAAAGAACAGGCCGTATTGATTTGATGAAAAATATTCCTGAAAAGATTTTCCCTATCAGGATGCTGATTCAAAAGTTTTACAAGCTTCGGAGCAATCAAATAATATTGCTGAATTAACTCGGTACCGCCTTTTTGATTTCGCAAATAATTGTCACGAAAGAAACGAAGTGTCTGTAATTGATAACAGCTGTCAGGTAAGTCGTAATGACGAACACAAGCGGTTGTGATAAAGCAATTGCTGTCTTCTTCGCCTTTATTCCGGGGATTTATCACAGCTTTAATTCCGCCCTCAGGATAATAAACTGTAACTGTTAAACCATTATTCAATGCCACACCTTTTGCATATAAATATGCTTCCTTCTGAGTGTCAAAATATCTTCCCCTTGTCGCTTCGTCTCTTTTGGCGACCCATTCCCCTGCTGATTTATAAACTCTTATTGTATTAGCCATTTTATTTTACAATCTACTTAGTTTTTACTTGTAAGATACCGTCTTTTATACTTTATGACATTGGCTTGTCAAAAAAAATTAGTGTCGAATAAGGCCACCCAATGCGGTAACTTTATTAATGTCATAATCATTCTGAAATCCAAAACACAGATTGGTTCGTTCCTCGCAAGGACGTTTACAATGCTCTTTCAATCCCTAATTCCAATCCACGCAATTCAGCCAATCCTCTCAAACGCCCGATGGCGCTGTATCCGGGATAAGTTGTTTTTTTAAGATCATCCAACATCTGGTGCCCATGATCGGGGCGCATGGGGATGGAGATGTTTCTTTTTTTCTGAACATGCACGATCTCTTTTACTACGGCATACATATCTACATCGCCATCGAGATGATCGGCTTCGAAGAAGTTTCCTTCGTTATCGCGTTTGGTACTGCGGAGATGGATGAAATGAATATAATCGCCCAAACGCTTTACCATTCCGGGCAGGTCATTATCCGGACGAACACCGAATGAGCCGGTGCAAAAACAAAAACCATTTGCGGGTGAGGCAACTGCATTGCGCAGATCGTTTGCATCTGCTTCGGTGCTCATAATTCTTGGTAATCCTAAAACGGAATATGGCGGATCATCCGGATGAATGGCCATTACCAGTCCCAATGATTCTGCAATGGGAACTACTTCGTTTAAGAAATAAAACAAATGTTGTTTCAGTCTTGCGCGATCAATGCCTTCGTATTTTTTTAATGCATCAAAGATCTGTTCGGGTGTGAATTGTTCGCGGCTGCCGGGTAATCCCAGTAATGTGTTCTTGCAGAGAAGGTCTTTTTCTTCCTGCGACATGGAAGCGAGTTTGTTCTTTCCTCTTTCAATTTCTTCGGGCGTATAATCTTTTTCTGCGCCGGGGCGTTTCAATAAAAAAAGATCGAATGCGATGAATGCTGCTTTCTCAAAATATAAAGCGCGGCTCCTGTCGGGCATTTCGTAGGAAATATCTGTGCGTACCCAATCGAGTATCGGCATGAAATTGTAGGTAACTACTTTCAATCCGCATGCGGCAACATTGTGCAGGCTCACTTTATATTTCTCTATCCATTCCTGAAAATTTCCATACTGGCGCTTGATATCTTCGTGTACGGGTAGGCTTTCAATTACGGCCCATTCCATGCCGGCGGCTTCTATCAACGCTTTTCTTTTGTTGATCTCTTCGATCGTCCAGACCTCTCCTACCGGGATCTGGTGTAGAGCTGAAACTACGCCGGTGCATCCTGCCTGGCGTATATCCCAAAGATCAACGGGGTCATCGGGGCCGTACCAGCGCATTGTGTGTTGCATCATGATTTAGAATTTGAGAATGTGCAAATTTGAAAATTTGAAAATGATACTTCGTTTGAATTATGAATGAGTCAAAATTCAACATTCAGGATTTAAAATAATTTTTTATTTGCGAAATCGATGTAGGATTTTTTTCATACGTGGATTAGTGGATTGGCGGATAATAATAATTCAATCCGCCAATCCGACAATTCAAACCCATTTTCATTCAACATTCCTAATTCAACATTCCTAATAATTCTCCTACCAGAATATTGTATACAACGCTGTAAGTATTCCACAAACGATCAGTACGCCGACGGTGAAGGCGGGGCTGAGTTTGAACATTTTCCTGTCTACCTCGAGGCCATGTACATTTACGCCGCGCCTGTTATCGATCATGCTGATGATCCACATGCCGATGATACAGAGTATGAATACAAAACCCATCCTGTCGAGGAACGGGATCTCATAAATACCCGAATCTGTTTTCGCCGCAAAACCGTATGGCTGAAGGAATGCAAGATCCATTGCTTTGGGAAGGAACTTGAAGAATATGGAAAATGCAAAACCGCCGATCGTTGCAAACATGGCCGCATTGGAAGTTGTTTTTTTCCAGAAGAAGCCAAGTATGAACATCGCAAAAATACCGGGCGATACAAAGCCTGTGTATTCCTGTATAAATTCAAAGCCCCCTTTTTTATCGATACCCATAAATGGCGCGATCACCACGCCGATGATCAAGGCAAGTACTACAGCTACTTTTCCTATCCATACCATTTTCTTTTCGCTTGCTTCGGGATCGATTTTTTTCTTGTAAATATCCAGTGTGAAAATAGTTGCGATGCTATTTGCTTTTCCGGCAAGCGATGCAACTACGGCCGCAGTCAATGCTGCGAAGGCGAGACCTTTCAATCCCGGCCCTAATAAATTAAGCATGGTTGGATAAGCGTTATCCTGGATGATCTCTCCGTTTGGCATCATCTCCTGGTGAAAGCCTCCATTCTGGTATAACACATATGCTGCAATACCGGGCAATACAACGATCACCGGCATCAGCAATTTTAAAAATGCGGCGAATAAGATACCGCTGCGTGCTGTGGGAAGATCCGCTCCCAGTGCGCGTTGTGTGATGTATTGATTACATCCCCAGTAATTTAAATTCACGATCCACATACCGCCGATCAACACAGTTAATCCCGGCAGGCTGATAAAATTCGGGTTGTCTTTTTTCAGTATCATGTGGAAGTGATCATTCGCTTTTGTGGTAAGGAGTTTCAATCCATCAAAAACGCCGTGGCCGCCAAACTTATCCGATACCAATGAAAGTGCGAGATACGTTGTCGCCAATCCGCCAACAATTAAAAAGAATACCTGGATCACATCTGTGTAACCGATCACTTTCATACCACCCAATGTGATAATGATCGCAAAAAGCGCAAGGAAGATCATACATAAATACAATGGCAATCCTGAAATGGCGTGTATGGCCAATGCGCCGAGGAATAAAATTGAGGTAAGATTTACCACTACATATAATAATAACCAGAACACCGCCATGATCATTGCAACCGTGCTGTTGTAGCGCTGGTTGAGGAACTGCGGCATTGTGTATATTTTATTTTTCAGATACACGGGAATAAAAAATATAGCCACGATCATAAGTGTGGCAGCTGCCATCCACTCGTAAGTAGAGATCGCGAGGCCCATTTTAAAACCATTGCCACTCATGCCGATCATCTGTTCAGCAGAAATATTCGATGCGATGAGTGATGCACCGATGGCCCACCAGGTTAGCGAACCTTCTGCGAGAAAATAATCATGCGAAGCAGTGGTGCTTGCTTTTTTCTTGCGCCGGTAAACCCAGTATCCATACGTGGCTACAACGATAAAATAAAAAAGAAATACAATGTAATCGGCTGTTTGCAGTGATTTCATAATGGCGGTTGGTTTTGGGAGATGATTGTTGGTTTTATGTTTTTGTTGTTGATCGTGAGTTGTGAATCGTGAGTCGTCAATCGTCAGTCGTGAGTAGGGATATATTTTTTAACTCACGACTGAGGACTCACGTCTCACGATAATATCTTTCGTTCCATCTTAATTCGTTTTTCAATTGTGGTATGGTTGTTTGTTTATCGATCAACACTAATTCGATGCCTGCCATCTCTGCAAAATCTGTCAGATGTTCGCTTGTTAAATTCTGGCTGTAACAGGTATGGTGTGCACCGCCTGCCAGTATCCATGCGGCGCAACCGGCGTGCATGTTGGGATAGGGTTTCCACAGAACCCTTGCTACGGGCAGCTTTGGCATGGTTTGCATCGGCGCTACCGCAATCACTTCATTTACCAATAGCCGGAAACGGTTACCCATATCTACTACTGATGCATTGAGTGCGGGGCCCGGCGCTGAATTAAAAACCAACCGCACAGGATCTGCTTTTCCACCAATACCTAACGGATGTATCTCGCAACTTGGTTTTCCATCGGCGATGCTTTCGCAGATCTCAAGCATATGGCTTCCGAGCACCAAACGGTTATCGGGATTAAAATGATAGGTATAATCTTCCATAAAACTATTACCGCCTTTCATTCCGCTGCCCATCACTTTCATGGCGCGTACAAGCGCTGCTGTTTTCCAATCGCCTTCCCCTGCAAAACCAAAACCCTTATTCATTAAACGTTGTGCAGCAATGCCCGGTAATTGTTCCATGCCGTGCAGATCTTCAAACGTGTCTGTGAAGCCTTTGAAATTTCCAGCTTCTAAAAATGTTTGGAGGCCAATCTCAATTTTTGCTGCCTCACGTAATGACTGATGTTGTTCACCGCCTTTTAGTAATGAATTCATCAATACATAACTGTCGGCATATTCTTCAACGAGTTTGTCTATCTGTTTATCGGTTGTTTCATTGATCACTTTTACCAGATCACCCACGCCATATGTGTTTACACTGTAACCGAATTTTATTTCGGCTTCCACTTTATCGCCTTCTGTTACGGCAACATTGCGCATGTTATCGCCGAAGCGTGCAAATTTTGCGGACTGCCAGTCGCTCCATGCGGCTGCGGCCCTTGTCCATACATTTATTTTATCAAGCGATTCAGGATCTTCCCAATAACCAACAACAACTTTTCTATTCAATCGCATGCGGCTCATGATAAAACCAAATTCACGGTCGCCATGTGCAGATTGATTGAGGTTCATAAAATCCATATCGATCGTTGCCCATGGAATATCGCGGTTGAATTGTGTATGAAAATGAAGCAATGGTTTATTCAGAATTTTTAATCCGCCGATCCACATTTTAGCCGGTGAAAAAGTATGCATCCATGCGATGATACCAATACAATCCTTTGCAGTATTGGCTTCCATGCAAACTGCATAAATCTCTTCCGCCGTTTTTACCGTTGGCTTGTATACAACACTTACCGGAACCTGTGATGAGTTGTGCAAGGATGCGGCAATCGTTTGCGAATGCTGTGCAACCTGCTGCAAAGTTTCATCGCCATACAAATGCTGGCTGCCGGTTACGAACCACACTTCTTTTTTCTTCAGGTCGATCATGCGTTTGTTGTTTAAATAAATTCGGATCTTTTTTCGTGAGCCGTCAGTCGTGAGACGTGAGTGTGAGACAAACTTACTCACGTCTCACGCCTCACGACTCACGATTATCACTTCGCCAATAATTCAATCCCCTTCACCTGCGTTGGAAACCATACCATCATTTCGCCCTGTCCTCTGTTTGCCCAACTGTAATAAGGTATCGCTGTTAATGTTTGTTGCTTCGTTGAAATGCTGTTGCTGTTTTCAATCACCACTGCGGGCACTGCTGCTTTTAAAACAGTGACGCCTTTTAAAAGATCCGGTTTAAATTCCGTTGTGAATTGTGTGTTCTGTGGAATGATCAGGTTGCTTGCCTTTCCATTATTATCGGGCCATTCAGCGCAATAAATAATGGGGCCGCGTTGCAGTGCGATCTTTCCGATATCATCACTAAGGTTTTCGTTGGCTGCTACTTTACGTACTTCAAAAGGCAATGCAACTTCTACTTTATCGCCCCGTATCCATGTTCTGTTTATTACGGCATATCCATTCTCTACTTTGTAATCTATTAACTGCCCGTTTACTTTTATATGCGCCCTTTGCGTAGACTTATCCGTGAACTGGTACAATGTTGATGCGATCGCTTTATCCTGCGCCCAGCCCGGAATACGGATCTTTAAATTAAATATTTCAGTATTATTTTTTGGTTTGACATAAAAAGTAAGGCCGCCATCCCAAGGATAATTATTTTCCTGTGTGATCTGAAGGTTGTGATTGTTCACTATAAGATCTGCGGTGCTGTTGATGAACAGGTTTACAAAAATGTCATTGTCTTTTTGTGCGTAAACATATCCCGGAATAGATGGAATTAAACGCACAAGATTTGTAGGGCAACATGAACATTCGAACCAACCTGAACGTGTATATTCAATATCCGCATGTTTAAAATTTCCTGTTACCTGCATGGCATTGGTGTAGAAAAAAGATTTGCCATCGAGGCCGATACCTGAGATCAAACCATTGTATAATGTTTTCTCCAGCACATCTATATATTTTGCATCGCCATGTAATAAGAACATGCGGTAATTCCAGTAAACATTGGCAATAGCGGCGCAGGTTTCATTGTAGGCTGTTGCGTTGGGCAGTTCGTAATTATTGCCATAACGTTCGCCGTTGCCAACTGCGCCCACACTGCCCTGCACATACATTTTCTTTTCAACAACGTTGTTCCATATTTTATCGATGGCTGAGATCAGGCTGTCATCGCCGGTCAATGCAGCAACATCTGCAATGGCAGAATATAAATATCCGGCACGCACTGCGTGGCCCTCGGCTTCATCCTGTTGTGTTACAGGAATATTATCCTGCCAGTAAGCGCCGTTCTTCCACGGATCTTTGCTTTTAGGATCATAGCCCGCAAAATGCCCGCGCTCTTCTATAAAAAATTTCGCTGTGTTGAGGTATTCTTTTTTGCCGGTGACACGATAGAGTTTTACCAAACCCATTTCAACGATCTCATGCCCCGGTGCCACATGTTTTTTATCCGGCCCAAAAACAGAGCAAACAAGGTCAGCATTTTTTAAAGCGATGTTGAGCAGCGTTCTTTTTTGGGTTGCCATAAAATGTGCCACGGCTGCTTCGTATAAATGGCCGGCATTGTATAATTCATGGCTCAGTTCGCGCTCCTTCTCCCATCTTTCTTTACCCGACCATGGATGAACCGCAGCAGGGTCAATGGTTCTGGCGGTATACAAATAACCATCGGGTTCCTGTGCATTGCCGATGATCACGATCAACGAATCAATGTATGCTTCGAGTTTTGCATCAGGATATAGAGCGAGTGAATAAGATGCGCCTTCGATTGTTTTATAAATATCGGTATCGTCAAAAGGGTAGCGCGTACAGAACTTACCGCTTTTTGCTGCTGCCATTACAAAGTTCTTTACACGGCCCGTGCTTTCGCATCTTTCAAATGATGCGGGAATAGTAACGTTCCGGTTGACCAATATTCTCGGCAACCAGAAATTATCTGTGAGCTTAACCTGTGTGAATGGTACCGATTGAATAGAATAATCCTTCTGCTGGCCGAAGAGAACGGCAGAGAAAAATACGGTGAATAAAACAATCGTTTTTTTCATGGCTTACAGATTTGTGACCACTGATTATTTCACGGAAAATTTATATTTCGTTACATGCTTATAAGTTTCACCTGGCTTTAAGATCGTATTTGGAAATGTTGGCTGATTGGGCCCGTCAGGAAAATGTTGTGTCTCCAAACAAAGCGCTGCATGTTGTGCATATACCCAGTTATTTTTTCCATGCAATGTGCTGTCGAGAAAATTGCCTGTGTAAAATTGCAGCCCGGGTTCTGTTGTAAAAACCTCTAAGAAGCGGCCACTGCCTGCATCATACACGGTTGCTACTTCTTCCAGATCATTTCCTTTACGGTTCAATACCCAGTTATGATCGTAACCGCCTTTTACCGATGCGATGTCTTTACCAACTTTTTTGGCTGTTGTAAAATCCATTGGCGTCCCTTTTACATCGGGCAATTGGCCGGTTGGGATTAATACAGTATCCACTGCAGTATATTTATCTGCATTGATCATTACTTCATGATCGAGAATAGTTCCTTCTTTTCCTGCGGAGAGATTGAAGTAGCAGTGGTTGGTAAGATTGACCGGTGTTGCCTTATCTGTTGTGGCAGTGTAAGAAATCTGCAAACTGTTATCAGCAGTAAGTGTGTACACAACTGTTGATTGTAAATTGCCCGGAAAGCCCTGCTCGCCATCCTTACTTGCATACGTTAATTGAAGGCTGCTATCGCCCGGAAGTTTTGTTGCCTGCCATACTACTTTATCAAATCCTTTTACGCCGCCATGTAATGTATTGCCATTATTATTCAACGGAAGCTGGTATGTTTTGCCATCCAGTACAAATTTTCCTTTGGCTATGCGGTTTCCATAACGGCCGATGAGTGCGCCGAAATACGGGTTGCCTTTTTGGAGATAACCGGATAATGAATCGAACCCAAGAACCACATCGCCCATTTTTTTGTCCTTATCCGGTGTGATGATATCCGTAACAATACCGCCATAATTAATAATGCTTACCTGCATTCCGTTTGCATTGGTAATAGTGTATTGCGTGATGTTCTCATTTTCAAAAACACCGAATGGTTTTTCGGTGATGCCGGGTTTTGTTACCGTATCAGCAGGTTTATTTTCACAGGCAGTAAAAAAAGAAATGGCTGCGGTCATTAATAAAAGAGTTTGTTTTTTCATGGGGCAATTTTGCAATGTTTGTTAGAATTTATGATTGGCCGTAATAACTATCCGGCCCGTGTTTCCTTTCAAAATGTTTTTTGATCAATGCATCTTTTAATCCGGGCGATGATGGATTTATCTGCTCGGTTAAATAAGCCATCTGTGCAATGCTTTCCAATACAGCGCTATTGTACACTGCTTTTGCAGGCGTTTTGCCCCAGGTAAAAGGTGCATGGTTACTCACTAGCATCATCTCCACTTCTTCATAATCCAGTTCGTTTTCTTTCAAACAATTAATGATCTGCATACCTGTTTCATATTCATAATTCCCTTTGATCATTTCATCACTCATCGGCGCTGCACAAGGTATACCGGCAGTAGTATGATCGGCGTGCGTTGTTCCATAAACAGGAATATCTCTTTGTGTCTGCGCCCAGGCAGTAGCATAAGTTGAATGTGTATGAACAATGCTCCCGATATTCGGCCAGTGTTTATATAGAACCGCATGCGTTAATGTATCGGAAGAAGGCCGCAGTGCACCTTCAACAGTTTTTCCATCAAGATCAACGATCACCATTTTTGCAGGGGTCAACTCTTCATAAGGAACACCACTTGGCTTAATAGCAAACACACCGAGGCTCCTGTCAACCACACTCACATTACCAAACGTAAACAACACAAGGCCCAATTTGGGTAGTTGCATGTTTGCCTCGTAAGCAAGCTCCTGAATGTGGTGATAACTCATAAATGAATTTGAAAATTGAAATGCACTTGCATTTTCAAATTTGATCCCGCCATGGCGGGATCAAATTGTCCTACAATATACTTTGTTGTTCAATAAATGCCCCCAATTCCGTATACTTTCGATACCTTTTTTCGTAGATATTTATTTTTAACGGATCAGGTGTATAGGTTATTTCAAATCCTTGCCCCATCGCATTCATGGCGTCTTCCACTTTTGGATAGATGCCGGCAGCAGTTGCAGCGAACATAGCAGCGCCGAGTGCGCAGGCCTGTTCGCTTTTGTGGATGCGGATCGGCATATTCATCACATCGGCCATCATCTGCATGATGAAAGGCGATTTTTTTGCAACGCCGCCGAGGCCGATCAATCCTTTTACAGCAATGCCTTCTTCACGAAACCTGTCTGCAATTTTTTTGGCGCCGAAACAGGTCGCTTCTACCAATGATCTGAAAACACGTGGCGCATCACTCGCCAGACTGAGGCCGGTGAATGCCGCTTTTAATAATTGATTCGCATCGGGTGTCCTTCTTCCATTTAACCAATCAACGGCAAGTTCATCATCCTCATGCAATGGAATATTGTTTGCCTGTTTACTTAATTCAGTAATGATCTTATCGGTAATCTCTGTTTTTATTTTTTCTGCCGTTGATCGATCAACAACTGTTGTTTGCATTAAAATATTTTCCAACGGCCATGCGAGTAAATTTTTAAACCACGCATACGCATCGCCAAATGCTGATTGTCCCGCTTCCATACCCATCATACCCGGAATGATCGAACCGGGAACCTGCCCGCAGATCCCTTTTACTAATTTTCCTTTTACTTCACTCATCGGCGCTACCAGCATATCGCATGTTGATGTGCCCATTACTTTGCTGAGATGATAGGGTTCTATCTGTCCGCCAACCGCTCCCATATGACAATCAAATGCGCCAATACCGATCACCACATCAGTTGATAATCCCAGGCGCTGCGCCCATTCTCCGGATAATTTTCCTGCGGGTTGTGCAGAAGTGAATGTTTCTGTAAATAGCTTTTGTGTAAAACCTTTTAATAAATTATCCCATGAACTAAAAAATTCATCGAGCGGCAATCCACCAAATTCTTCGGCCCATAAACTTTTATGCCCTGCGCTGCAAACACCGCGTTTCATTTGTTGGATATCATTTCCACCGGTTAATAAATACGGGATCCAGTCGCAATGTTCTACCCATGAATAACAGTGCCTGCGCACATCTTCATCTTCGCGCAAAACATGCAACAGCTTTGCCCAGAACCATTCGGAAGAATAGATACCGCCGACAAACTGTAAATAATTAATTGCAAATTTTGTTGCATGATGATTCAGTTCCGCCGCTTCTTTTACAGAAGTATGATCCTTCCACAGCACGAACATGGCATTGGGATTATTTTCAAAACCGGGCAATAAGGCAAGTGGTGTTCCGGTTTGATCAACTGCAACCGGCGATGATCCCGTGGTATCAACAGAAATGCCTTTGATATTTGACGCGATATCATTGCCTGCTTTTTGAATACAGTCTCTGATGGTGTATTCAAGCCCTTCTATATAATCGGACGGATGTTGGCGGAATTGATTTTCGGCGGGATTGCAATACAATCCTTTTTTCCAGCGCGGATAATAAAAAACGGAAGCGGCAACTTCTTCGCCATTCGCAGCATTAACAATAATTGAGCGTACCGAATCGGTTCCAAAATCTGCACCTATAACAAAACGCTCTCCGTTCATAATTCATTTAATGAAACAGTTTGTTCAATTGTGTATCTGTATAATCGTTCACAAAACAAATGATGTTTTTGTATTGGCTGAACTCTTCTTTTGTATGCATGGTTGTGATCACCACACACTGCATACCCGCATTCTGCGCGGCTTCCACGCCTTTTGGCGCATCTTCAAAAACGATACAATTTTTATAAGCAACCCCCAATTCATCTGCACATTTGATATAGGTTTCAGGATCCGGTTTGCTTAGCGCCACATCTTCTGCACTCACGACCGCTTTAAAATAATGCCTGAGCGATAATCCATCCAGCACAAAATCAATATTAAAACGGATCGCTGCCGAACCGATCGCCATCGGTATATTTTGTTGTTTTGTTTTATCGAGGAATGCATCCAGCCCATCGATCAGTTTTAATAACGGCCTGAATGCCTGCTGGTATTCTTCTTCTTTTGCATAGCTCATCAGTTCCATTTCCTTTGCTGAAAACCTTCCGGGAAATATCCGTTCCAGCAACTCATCATTTTTTCCGTAGCATTCTTTTTTTACTTCGTCAATACTAAGTTCAGCGCCAAGTTCTGTAAGGATCTTATACCACGCACGAATATGAAAATCCATGTCATCGATCATTGTTCCATTGAGGTCGAAGAGGAATGCTTTTGTTTCGGTCATACATAAATGAGATGTCAGATGACAGTTGACAGATGACAGAAAAACTATCCTGTCATCTGTCAACTGTCATCTACCATCTTTCTTTAAATGAATCTATTGATCAGGTTTTCTAAATATTCCTGTTTACCACTTGCCGTAACCGGCTCACCGTTCTTAATGGCGAAATCTCTCAGGTCTTCAAGTGATAGTTTGCCTTCTTCAAATGCTTTACCGCTGCCGCTGTCGAAAGATGCGTACCGTTCTTTTCGTATTTTTTTGTAGTCAGATCTCTGTAAAATATTATCGGCAACGATCAATGCCCTTGCAAAAATATCCATGCCGCCAACATGTGCATGAAAGAGATCTGCTGTATCGGTTGAATTCCTTCTGCGTTTTGCATCAAAATTAATTCCGCCGCCGCTAAAGCCGCCGGCTTCTAAAATTACCAGCATGGTCTCTGCGAGTTCGTTGATATTATTCGGGAACTGGTCAGTGTCCCAGCCGTTCTGGTAATCGCCGCGGTTGGCATCCATACTTCCCAGTACACCTGCATCTGCGGCAACCTGCAGCTCATGCTGAAAGGTATGGCCGGCAAGGGTTGCGTGGTTTACCTCGATATTGATCTTGAAATCATTCAGCAGGCCGTACTGGCGAAGAAACCCGATTACGGTTTCACAATCATAATCATATTGATGCTTGCTTGGCTCGCAGGGTTTGGGTTCGATAAAGAATGACCCTTTGAAACCATTTTTTCTTGCATAGTCTTTGGCTGTGTGCAAAAATTTAGCCAGGTGTTCTTTTTCGCGCTGCATGTTTGTGTTGAGTAAACTCATGTAACCTTCGCGGCCGCCCCAGAAAACATAATTCTCTCCACCCAATGCGATCGTTGCATCCAGTGCGGCTTTTACCTGTGCGCCTCCATGTGCGAGCACATGAAAATCAGGATTGGTTGCCGCACCATTCATATATCTTTTGTTGCTGAAAAGATTGGCTGTGCCCCATAATAATTTCACACCGCTATCGGCCTGTTTTTGTTTTGCATATTCAACAAGCGCCTGTAACCTTCTTTCATTTTCAGCAACATCATTTCCGTAATCAACCACATCCACATCATGAAAACAATAGTAAGGCATGTTCATTTTGGTAATGAATTCAAATGCCGCATCCATTTTATCTTTTGCTCTTTCAACAGCATCTGCTTTTTCGTTCCATGGATAAATATGTGTGGGTTCGCCAAACGGGTCGCCTCCATTGCCTACAAATGAGTGCCAGTAAGCACAGGCAAAACGGAGCCAGTCTTTCATGGGTTTGCCCGCAACCACTTTGTCCGCATCATACCAGCGGAAAGCCATGGGGTTATCGCTTCCGGTTCCTTCGAATGTTACCTGGTTGATCCCTTTAAAAAATTCCTTATCGCCTGTTACAACTTTCATGAGAGTATATTTTAATATTTTAAAAATCAAAAAACAATTTGAAAATTTGCTAATTTGAAAATGGCAGGATGATTTCATTTTCAAATTTTCAAATCAGCACCTTTTCAAATTAACTGCTGCTCCAGCAATTGTTTCCATTCCTGATAAAGTGTATCATAAATGGAAGCATTTGAGGGTTCAATTAACTGCAAACGTTTCATATTTACAAAAGCTTCTTTTTCATTTGTATAGATCTTAGCCCCCAGGCCTGCACCGATCGCTGCGCCAACACTGCCGTCACACGCGTACAATTCAACAGGGGTATCGGTTGTATCTACAAATGCCTGTGCAAAAACATCGCTCAAAAAAAGATTGGCCTTGCCTGCACGGATAACGGTTGGTGTTAATCCGTTACTGCGCATGATATCCAGCCCATACCTGAATGAAAAGGCAATACCTTCCTGTACCGCACGAAAAATATGCGATGCGGTATGCTTATTAAGATCGATCTGCTGCATATGCGCATTCACCGTTTTATTATTCAGCATTCTTTCGGCGCCATTGCCAAATGGCAGGATAGATAAACCATCGCTGCCGGGTTTGATCTCTTGTGCGGCGTCATTCATCTGCGAATAACTAAGATGGTTACCGGTAATATTTTTTACCCAGCTGTTCATGATCCCCGTTCCGTTGATGCATAATAAAACACCGATCCTGTTTTGTTCCCTGGTATGATTTACATGCGCAAAGCTGTTAACGCGCGATTGCTTATCATACGCCAATGTATCGCTTACACTGTAAATAACGCCTGAAGTGCCCGCTGTTGCTGCTATTTCGCCGGGTTGCAATACATTTAACGATAACGCATTGTTCTGCTGATCCCCTGCTTTATAGGCAACGGGGATATTTGCTTTGAGAGAAAGTGTGCGCGCCACTTCTTCTTTTAATAAACCATGCGTATCAAAAACATTTTTTATTTCGGGTATCACAGAAGTGCAGAATCCATAATGTGCAAACACATCTTTTGATAATTCATGTTTGGAGAAATCCCAGAAGATCCCTTCCGATAATGCAGAGATAGTGGTGGTGGTTTGTCCGCTTAATTTCATCGCGATAAAATCCCCGGGCAATAAAACCTGGTGAATTTTTTCATATACGGGCGGTTCATTTTCTTTTACCCATGCCAGTTTGGATGCAGTGAAATTGCCGGGCGAGTTTAACAGATGTGATAAACATTTTTCCTCCCCTATCTCCTGAAATGCTTTGTTACCAAGGCTTACAGCCCTGCTATCGCACCAGATGATGCTGTCGCGCAAAACTTTCTGATCCTTATCTATCAATACCAGCCCATGCATCTGGTAAGCAATTCCGATGGCGCTGATATCTGCCGGGTTGTATTTTTTTGTTGTATTCACTTTCAATATGGCTTCCTGAACATGCAGCCACCACATTTCCGGCGATTGCTCTGCCCATCCCGGTTGAAGCGATGTGATGCCCGATTCTGTTTCAGGATATTGTGCGGATGCAACACATTGTTGCGTGGCCGCATTTACCACAGATACTTTAACCGAAGAAGTGCCAACATCTATACCTAATAATAACATGTACTCTTTTTTGATTTATAAGCGCCCGGCACATCTTCTGTTTACACCGCCAAAATAGCTTATTACGTTTTTCAATATAAAGCATATTGGGTATACAAAACCACCAGGGACCGATCCCCCGGTGGTAAACTTGCCAACGATTGCTTAATAACTATTTTTATACACTACCTGTTTGCGAATATGTAAACACATATAACAGGGGAAATTAATTTTTTTGACCGACTAGTTTTCGCCGAATTACTAAATCGTTTTCGTTACTGTTTTTAGTTTGAAATAATGTTCGGAAAACCGGATAAAAGTAGGCCAGTTGGGAACCGGTGTATGAGGGCCCGTATGCTGGCGAAACGCAATCTCACCATCGATCAGCGGTGTTTCTACATGCGGAAATTCGGTGGTTCCCATATCTTTTTTACCCAACAGTTTATATACCGGGCCCGCAGCTGCAGCTGCCATGAACATACCTCTTGCATCAACCCATCCATCGCCTTTTTCGCCCGCACTGATAAACACAGGGCGTGGTGCGCACAGGTCAATGAGTTCATGTGAATCAACCGGCATATCCCCCCAGTTGAGCGGGCCTGCATATTTGATAAAATTACCCGCCATCCAGTGATATTCATTCGACCCTGCAACATTTTCTACCAGTTCGCCCGCATTGCGCCGATGAAGTTTTGCGCCGCCTTCTCCCGATGAACTTACAAATGCGATCGCAAAACGCGGATCATATGCCATCGTAACGATCGTCGCTTTTCCATATCGCGAGTGGCCCTCGATGCCAACCTGTTTTGCATCAACAGCTTTATCTGTTTCAAAATAATCCAAGGCGCGGCTTGCGCCCCATGCCCATGCGCGGAGTGCACCCCAGTCATCCGGTTTGCGGTGTTGCCCTTTGTTCATTAAACCGATAATACCCTGTGTTAATCCTGCACCATTATCCGCCTGGATACTTCCGGGAACAATGATCGCATAACCCCAGCCTTTTGCAAGTAACTGTTGTTGCCAACTTGGTTCCGCAGGTTTTTGCGCTGCACCGTTTGCAGGCGGCGGGCCGGCTGGCGGACGAAATCCTGCCGGAAAAATAAAACCGAATTCCATGATAACAGGAACGGGGCCGGTTGCATTGGCGGGCGTACTTACCGACAGATCAATATCAACTGTAACCTGCGGGTAAGAAGAATTGTCAACATGCCCTTTTAATTTTTTTGTGATCACAGCAAAATCGCCGTTCATTTCATTTGTTGTACTGATCAGTTCCCATGTTACTCTGGGAAGATCTTTTGGAACACGCCCGTAAATTTCTCTGTCAAAATCTTCCACGATCTCCGGGCGGCGCTTACTCCACCACATTTTTGCAGTGGTTACTTTTTTGCCGTTATTTAAAACAAGCGGATCGGGTAAATTGGCAAATGGATTTGCTTTTGCTTCGTCATAATTGGCGGCATTCGGCGCTTTGGGGTCGCTGCCATTTGCACCCGGACGTAATGAGGTGATGTGCAACATATCCATCATCATCTGGTGATCCGCTTCAGTTAGCGCACGCATACTGTCTGCCGTTTGTTTACGGCGTATGCTATCCTGCGGTGAAAGCCTTTGCCCGAACTGCGCAAACGACTGTGATACGGCGACAGCAGAAAAAAGAAAAACAATTGTTTTCCTGTATAAGGGGCTCATGGGAATTTTTTTAAGGTCAGTGAATGATAGTAAGATACTTTCATTTACTGTAACATGCAGGTAAAGAAGATGACAGATGTTAGATGTTAGTTGACAGATGAAGTTTTTTATCACTGTCATCTGTCAACTAACATCTGTCATCTATTCATACCAAATCAATATCCAGGGTTTTGTGGAAACTTAGGGCCCTGTGTAACCGCATCGATCTCATTTTGCGGGATCGGGCGCAGCATATGTGTTGGTTTGATGAACTGGCCCGCTTCGATCGGGTTCCATGTCTGAACCCTTGCTACCAGTGTTCTTGTGCGAACAAGATCAAGCCAGCGAAGGCCTTCAGCAAAAAACTCGCGTGTGCGTTCGTCCAGTATAAAATCAAGTGTTACCTGTGCCGGTGTGATCGTTACCGCCAATACCGCTGCTGCATTCTGTGCAGTAGTATTAGTGGTTCTGAAAGCTGCACGCTGCCTTACCACATTGATCATTGCGGCAGCATTCGTATTATCGCCCAATTTAAAATATGCTTCGGCAGCTAATAAATACACATCCGAAAAACGATACAAACAAACCGGCCTTGTTGATGGATCATTAAAGTTTGCTGCAGCCCTGCTTGGGTCATCAAACTTTTTCACCACAGGAAAATAGTTCGCATCCTGTAGTCTTGGAGGAATAATGATTCCTTTGAAAGGCACACCATTATTGTTTTGCGGTGCATCAGGTATATCAAATGGTGTTACCCATATAGCTGTATCCACACCAACGGTGAGTGTTCCGCGTGTACCGGTAATACCTGCTGTATTGGCTATCCAAACGGTCTGGAATGTTTTATCAAAACGTGAATCGTTCGACCTCTCTGCAAATGCCTGCCCATAGATATAATTTTTTGTTGGTGTTCCTGCAACAAGAATTCCTGAGTTAGGGCGTGTACGGATAAATGGCCTTCCATTGGCAACATCTCTTGTCATCATGGTGGAACCTGCTGTTGCGAGCACGCCTGATGCATTGATCGCTGCATTGATGCCTAATGTTGGATAATTAAAACGGAACAGCCATGGTATCAGGTTCTGTGCGTTTCCACCTGATGCGGCGCCGCCTGTTGTGTACTGTCCGTATTTTGAATCGTTATCATGATCACTTACAAACAAAACTTCTTTACCATAATCATTTGCAGGTTTGAAAGCATCATTATAATCCTGCCAGAGATCCAATCCATACGTTGCTTTATTAGTGATCAGGTTATTGAAAGAAACGAGCGCCTGTGTAAAATCAGCAGCTGTATTATTCAGCCATCCCCTTGTGAGATAAACTTTACCAAGCAGGTAAAGTGCAGTTGCCTGCGTTGCCGCCTTGCCGAGGAATGGTGCTGCTACCTGTGGTGTTAGCCCCGCAACCGCATCATTAAGATCTGCAATGATCTGTGTATACACATCAGCTGCAGGCTGGCGCGAATCGGCAGTAGTTGCTGTTGTGATAAATGTAAGGTGCAATGGCACATCGCCCCACATCTGTACCAGATGAAAATACCAGAATGCACGCAGGAATTTTGCCTGTGCGAGATATTGTGTTTTCGTAGCCGCAGGAAGATCAACCGTTTGGCCAAACTGAAGGATACCATTCAATGTATTGATATCTGTATATGCAATATTCCAGAGGCCGCCTTTGGTATCGTTACTTCCGAGGCCGTTATAAGTATAGAAGTTGGTACCACTGGCGCTCGCTCCTTTCAGGTGTTCGTCTGTACCGCCAACAAGCTG
>JABDAP010000052.1 GCA_013289065.1 Bacteroidota bacterium
GATCATATCGATGTTCCGGAAGAAAGAAAATTCACAGGCTTTGATGCATATATGAAAGCGATACCGCTTGCCGATGTGGTGATACTCGCAACGCCACCCGGTTTCCGTCCTATACATTTTGAAGAAGCGATCAAACAAAACAAACACGTGTTCATGGAAAAGCCCGTGGCCACTGACCCTGCGGGAATACAAAAAGTGCTGGCTGTTGCAGCGATCGCCAAACAGAAAAGGTTGAATGTGGTAGTTGGGCTGCAAAGGCATTATCAAAACTCGTATCGCGAATTATATAAACGCAAAGACCTCATCGGTGATATAACTTCTGCGCAGGCCTGGTGGAACAATGATGGCGTATGGGTTCGCCCGCGCAAAGCCGGCCAAACTGAAATGGAATACCAGATGCGTAACTGGTATTATTTTGTGTGGTTATGCGGCGATCATATCACTGAACAGCACATACATAACCTGGATGTGATCAACTGGTTCAAAGGCGGCTATCCGGTGAAGGCGCAGGGTATGGGTGGCAGGCAGGTGCGCAAAGGAAAAGACAATGGCGAAATTTTCGATCATCATTATGTTGAGTTTGAATATGCGGATGGCTCCTTGTTAAACAGCCAGTGCCGCCACATTCCCGGAACGATGAGCAAAGTGGATGAGTTATTTGTTGGCACCAAAGGAAAGATCCATTGCGGCGCAGGAAAAATTACGGATGCAAGCGGCAAACCCATTTACCAGTATGATATGAAAGGCGAGAACAATCCATATCAAACAGAACATGATGAACTGTTTGCCGCGATCGCAAAAGGCGAATACAAATTTGCCGATGCAGAGAACGGCGCAAAAAGTTCCATGACCTCCATACTCGGCCGGATGGCTACTTACAGCGGGCAGGTAGTTGAGTGGGAAAAAGCCATCAACTCAGGCCTCGATCTTCATCCAAAAACATACAGCTTCGATGCCACACCACCCGTTGTGCCAAATGCAGACGGGTTCTATAATGTAGCGGTGCCGGGGGTTACGAAGTATGTGTAATGATAGATGACAGTTGTTAGATGACAGAAAAACTATCCTGTCATCTAACAACTAACCTCTAAAAATGCGCCGCCGTTGCATTTTTACACAGCCGTTCAACAGATTTAAAATGTTAGTTTTGTGCCTTTGATTACACGTAACAAATTCAAGGGCGGCAAACACTGATGTAATGAATTTCCCTTTTAAAGAAACCAGGAAAAAAATATTGAGCGGCGATTTCTCAGGGCTGTTCAGGCCTGTGAAGGATACCGGTTTTATACATCCATCGGAAGTTGCCAAACTGTTTATTTCCATACCGCCCGAAAAAGCGATCGAGGCTTTCAAATCTTTTCAAACCGAACAGGAACTAAAAGTATTTCCTTATCTCGATGTCCAGTTACAAAAAAAACTGATCCGCAGTTTAACAAAAGAAAGAGCTTCCTATCTCTTAAACGCGTTGAATTCTGATGACCGTACCATTTTTTATTCTTCTTTAAAAGGCATTGAGCTTTCGAATTTCCTGGATCTTTTGGATGATAAGAACAGGAGCGACCTGCACAAATTACTGGGTTACCCGGATAAAAGCGTAGCGCGCATCATCAATACAGAATTTGTAACCATCAGCCGCGAAATGAGTGTGGGTGAGGCCTGCAGCCACCTGAGAAAATTTCATGCGGATAATGATACCGCCAATGTTGTGTATGTAGTAGATAACAATGGCAGGTTAATCGACGATGTGCCTATCCGCCGCCTTGTGTTAAATGATGCAGAAAAAAAAGTAGAAGACATTCTCGACGGATACTGCACCACTTTAAAAATAACCGACAGCATGGAAGATGCTGTGGAAAAATTTAAAGAATACGACCGTGTGGTTTTACCTGTAACAAACGATGATAACATTTTACTCGGCGTGGTTACCATAGATGATGTAATGGATGTTGCCGAACAAAGAGACACTGCCGAAATTCAAAAATTCGGTGGTATCGAACAACTCGATTACCCGTATGTAAAAACACCTTTCTTTTCTTTGCTGAAAAAAAGGGCCGGCTGGTTAATTGTGCTGTTCCTCGGTGAAATGCTTACAGCAACTGCGATGGGTTATTTTGACAAAGAAATTTCCAAAGCAGTGGTACTGGCATTATTTGTTCCATTGATCATCTCAAGCGGCGGTAACAGCGGGTCACAGGCGGCTACTTTAATTATACGCGCCATGGCACTGAAAGAGCTTTCGTTTAAAGACTGGTGGTATGTGATGCGCAGGGAAATATTATCGGGGCTGTCGCTCGGCGTGATCCTTGGCGCCATTGGTTTTATCAGGATCTCTGTCTGGCAAAACCTTCACTGGTATAATTATGGCGAACATTGGCTGCTGATCGCTTTTACCATTTTCTTTTCATTGATCGGCATTGTTATGTGGGGAACATTCAGCGGTTCGATGATCCCGATCATTTTAAAAAAATTAAAGATCGATCCGGCTACTTCATCCGCCCCGTTTGTAGCAACACTGGTTGATGTTACCGGGCTCGTTATTTATTTCAATATTGCCGCTATTCTTTTAAAAGGTACTTTATTATAAAACAGATGCATACACACGAAGAACATAATCACAAACACGATCACGGCCACGGGCATGACCATCATGGCCATGAAGGCCATAACCACGGCGCCATTGTTGCACTCACCAGTGTGAGCAAAGCATTTATTGTTGGCATCATTTTAAACCTTGCGTATGTGATCGTACAGGTGGTGGTTGGCCTCAACATTCATTCATTATCGCTGTTATCAGATGCAGGCCATAATTTCTTAGATGTTGGGGCGCTCGCGCTTTCCCTGCTCGCTTTCAAGCTAACCAAAGCAAAAGCAACAAAGAATTATACATACGGTTTCAGGAAATCATCGGTACTCATTTCGTTATTGAATGCATCGGTACTGCTTCTGTCGATCGGCGCGATCGGTTACGAATCGATTTTCCGGTTTCAGCATCCGCAGGAATTGCCCGGCCTTACCATCTCTATCATTGCCGCTATCGGCATCGTGATCAATGGCGTATCGGCATTTATGTTTTTCAGCAATAAAGAGAACGACCTGAATGTAAAAAGCGCTTTTCTTCATTTATTGTCTGATGCAGTGGTATCATTAGGTATCGTGGTTGGCGGCATTATTATTTATTACACACATTTATACTGGATCGATCCTGTTTTAAGTATCATCATCTGTATCGTGATCATTATAAGTACATGGAATTTATTACGGAACAGTTTACGCCTTTCCTTAGATGGCGTTCCCGAAAACATCGACATGAAAAAAATAGAAGCAGCGGCGCTGAAAACAAAAGGTGTGCTGGATATCCATCATATCCATGTCTGGGCCATCAGCACAACAGAGAATGCGCTCACCGCACATATTGTGGTTGATGAAAACAGTACCATGCAGGACATACAAAAAATAAAACACGACCTGAAACATACATTTGAACACCAGGATGTGCATCACGTAACTTTAGAAACCGAAACACGTACCGCTGATTGTGCGGAACCGGATTGCTGATCAAATCAATCGCATGCCCCTTGAATTTCAACTATACATGCAGGTCAACCCCGATGCAGGCCATTACTATCCTTATGTTGGCGTGAGTAAACAAACAAGCCGTATCATCAATATCTCCTCCACGCATATGGATATTTCAGAAGCGGCGGATAATCTTTTTCATGAGCCGGATTATTTGCTTACCTCGCGTTCATTTGAATTTGACCTCGAACATTTTGATCACCTCATCCATACCTATATCGGCAATCATGAATATCGGATCATTGTCCGTTTCAATAAACATAAACACGCAACGCTCACGTATCATTCACCCACAAATGAAAGTGCAAAAGATTACGATATCTTTCTCGGCTATCCTGAAAAACGGGCTGTGCAACTGATTGCGGACATTTATCCCATCATGCAAAAAGTAAAAGAGTTTGTATTATCAACAGATTAAAAATTCTACAATAAATGGCACGCGGATAACGCGGATTGAGCAGATATGCGCTGATTTTTATTTCTTAATCCGTGAATATCCGCCTTATCCACGTCATCCGCGTGCCATTTTTCAACACGAAATCTTTATTACAATAGCACAACACATTAATTTTAATATCGCAAAGCGTTAATCTCATGAATACCCTAATCATAGAACAATTCATCAAAGCCGCATCCGTCTTCCGCGAAGGCTATCACGCAGCAGGCACACTCGATGAAGCCGCAAATATGTTAGCTGCCGATCCTTCCATCGGAAAAGAAAATATTTTTACAGCAGTAATTGTAGCGGATGTAAATGCAGTTCAGCATTTTATTTCTATTGATAAAACCAGTGCAGTTACAAAAGGCGGCCCGTATAATTGGGATCCGCTTACCTATTTATGTTTTTCAAGATTCTTACAGTTTGATGCTTCACGTTCGGATGATTTTGTCAGGTGCGGAGAAATATTATTGAACGCAGGCGCCGATGCCAATACCGGTTGGTGGGAAAATGATCACCAGCCTGAACCTGAATGGGAGCCTGTATTGTATGGTGCCTGCGGGCTTGCACATCATCCCGGCATGACAAAATTATTGCTTGACCGTGGCGCAGATCCGAACGACATTGAAGTAGTGTACCATTCTCCCGAAACAAGCGATAACCGTGCGATGGAGATCTTGATGGATACAGGAAAACTTACTGACGAAAGCCTCATATTAATGCTCATCCGCAAGCATGATTGGCATGATCATGACGGCGCCAAAATGATATTGGCAACAGGCGTAGATCCCAATATTACCTGGCGGGATAGAACACCATTGCTTAATTCCATACAACGCGACAATCATGAACACATGATCCGTTTATTACTTGAGCATAAAGCGGATCCAACGCTGACAATAAAAAATGTATCAGGCTTTTCTCTTGCAGCACGCCGTGGCCGTGGCGATCTATTAAAAATGTTTACAGAATTTGGTTTCGCTATGCAATTGCCGGGTGTTGAAAAATTGATCGCCGCATGTGCATTGAATGATGAGTTTGCGATCAATGCTATAAAAGAAAATGAACCGGCGCTTGTAAACGAACTCCTTGCAGAAGGCGGAAAATTATTAGCTGAGTTTGCAGGCACAAACAATAGTGATGGTGTAAACCAATTGCTGAAACTCGGCATACCCGTTACAGCGCTATATTCCGGCGACCCTTATTTTGGCATTCCTGCCAACAGCACGGCACTGCATGTGGCAGCATGGAAAGCATGGCATAGAACAGTTAAGCTTTTGATTGAAAATAAAGCGCCGGTTAATATAACAGACGGCTACGGAAAATCGCCATTATTTCTGGCAGTGCGCGCCTGTACCGATTCTTACTGGTCATACCGCCGTACAACAGAATCAATAAAAGCATTACTAGATGCCGGCGCAACAACGGAAGGAATACAAATTCCCACAGGTTATGAAGAAGCAGATTATCTCTTAACAGGGACTAAATAATAATGCATCATATTATTAAAACACTCTGCGGATCTCTGCGCAAACTTTGCGTACTCTGCGGTTATAAACTGAGCTATTAACCACAGAGGAACACAAAGGAATACGCACAGAGAGGCACAAAGTATTTCAGTAGCCCTGCACGTTACTTTATCTTCTATCTACTTTATTTACTTTATTAACCTATCTACTTTATCTATCTTCACCCCCCATGCATACCACACCCGAAATACGAACCGTTAACGTAACCCGCTATGTAACGCCATTGCGTGAGGGCGGTTCATTGCCGGCTATTGCGGAAGCGGATGATGGTTTTTTGTATGTACTGAAATTTCGTGGCGCCGGGCAGGGTGTAAAAGCATTGATCGCCGAACTGATCGGCGGCGAGGTAGCACGTATATTGGGTTTAAAAGTTCCTGAAATCGTATTCGCTGAACTGGATACTGCTTTCGGCCGTACAGAACCCGATGAAGAAATACAGGATCTGCTGAAAGCCAGTGTGGGGTTGAATCTCGCGCTGCACTATCTTTCCGGAACGGTTTCATTTGATCCGGCTGTTACAAAAGTAAATTCATTACTGGCATCACAGATCGTTTGGCTGGATTGTTTATTAACCAATGTTGACCGCACCGCGCGAAATACCAATATGCTCGTATGGCACAAAGAACTCTGGCTGATCGATCATGGTGCAGCATTGTATTTTCATCATGCATGGAACAATTGGGAGGAACAGGCAACACGCCCTTTTACACAAGTAAAAGATCATGTGTTATTGCAATGGGCAACTGAACTGGATAAAGTTGATGCAGCTTTTCGTTCCCTGCTTACAAAAGAAGTTATTGATTCAATTGTGGATTTGATCCCAAAGGAATGGCTGAATGAAGAACCGGAAAGAGGATCGGCAGAAAATATCCGTGAAGTATATAAACAGTTTTTAGCAACACGTGTTGCCTCATCTCAAATCTTTGTAAAAGAAGCACAGCATGCGCGAGAAGCATTTGTTTGAGTACGCCATCGTACGCATCGTACCTAAAGTGGAACGCGAAGAATTTTTCAACGTGGGCGTGATCGTGTACTGTGCCAAAGAAAATTTTTTACAGGCAATGTTCACCTTCAATGAAGACAGGCTTCGCAGCTTTTGTACTGAAACAGATATCGCCGAATTAAAAAAACATTTACATTCATTTGATGAGATCTGCAAAGGATCCAAAAACGCCGGCCCGATTGCACAACTCGATATCGCTTCCCGTTTCCGCTGGCTCACTGCCACGCGAAGTACGGTTGTACAATCATCCAAAGTACATCCCGGTTTATGTGAAGACGCATTGGAAACTTTGGAAAGATTGCATGCGCAGTTGGTTGTGTAAATAGATGTTTTGAAGAAATAATGTAGCCGCAGATTGTTTCTTACAAGAAAATCCAATCTGCGAATCTGCGGCTAATAATAATCACTGCATCCATAAAATCCAACCTGCACCTTAATACGTTTATGAAAGAATATTTTTAACAATAAACACCTCAACCAATGGCAACTTTATTTGATCCGCAGCAGCGCGCACATCAGATCGATCGCCTTAAAAAACTTTCGCCTGATGCAAAACCTGCATCGGGGCAGCTTACCGCTCCGGACCTGCTTCCACATTTAACCGATCCTATTTTAACAGCGATGGGTGAATATGATGCACCGCCTAAGAAATCTTTTCTTTCAACCAGATTCGGAAGATGGCTGCTCATTTACGGAATGAAACAATGGCCCAAAAGTCCGCCCACACACCCTCGCTATCATCCCGGCATTGAAGGAAGAAAAGGAACTGATTTTGAAAAAGATAAAACAGCATTGTTTGAAACGATAGAACGTTTTGCATCCATGCCGCCCGGTACACAATTCAAAGAACATTCTGCTTTTGGAAAAATATCTTATAAAACCTGGGGCTTTGTGATGAACAAACACATCGATCATCATTGCAGGCAGTTTGGTTTGTGATACCTGTGAATGAAGAAGTGTTATGTTTCCAGCAGCAGAATGGCTGTTTGGCTGAGTTGTGTCACTCACTTGTACTTGCGGTTCATCATTCAGCTTTTACAGAATTCTATTTTTGAAACATATTTTACTGTGAAACAGGACGGTATTTTACATTGATGCAACACTCTGTTATTTTCGTGTGTCAATAGCTCAAAAGTCATTATGAAAAAGGATTCTGTGCTGGTTGCATTATTGATCTTTGTTCTGATCGTGTTTGCTTTCTGCCGGCGTTCGGTTGACAGCCCGGCCAATGGCCTGCCTATTCCCGCTACCCTGCAGGGAAGATGGATCCTGACTGATATCCAGGCCCCGGGAACCGGGCCGGCCGGTATTTGGTCGCAGGCAAACCCTGCCGGCCAATGGATAAATATAGAACAGGGAGGACAGGTAAGCGGCACAGCATTTCCAGCAGCAACATTCTGTACACCCACAGATTCTGTAACGTTTAAATTAATAGATCCATCACAATCCGCCGGCTTCCATTTGTTCGGTTATCACCTGGATACAATAGCACATGTGCTGTTCTTTTATATACGCCCACCTGATGGAATAACATTCTGTACAGAAGGATGCGGTGCATATAAGTTTACGCGGTAATGATGCGGATGATTTTTCTATCCGATCAAAAAATTTAAGCCACAGATTCGCAGATTGTTTTCACAAAAAATATAATCTGCGAATCTGTGGCTTAAATTTTTTCTCGAACACCTGTGATCAATTCACATCGGTCGCCAACGCATAGATCTTCTCTACGATCTTATCTGAATCAATACCTTTTGGCAGAAAACAGGCGGCGCCGCAATCAAGCATCTTCTGTTCCACTTCTTCATCTGCCGACATTCCCAGTATTTTTATAAAAGGATAATGAAGTGTCAGGTAACGCGTGGCCTGGTATCCATCCATCACAGGCATCTGCGCATCCATCACGATCACATCGGGCATCTCGCGCGAAATAACGAGCCGGTTCAGCAGATCTTTGCCATTGGCGGCTTCCAGCACAATTCGCAGGTCATCCCACAATGTTAAAAAATGTTTCATGGCATCACGCAGGATGCAATAGTCATCAACGAGGGCTACACGTATCATGGGGCAGGGCTTTAAAATAAGACATTGGTGTTGTCTTTATTTTATTACCGAACATGGTGCCAGAAGTGGTGAAATGTTGGGATAGTTTTAAAATGAGATGTTAACCTTTGGGGGGGCATTCTTTCAATCTTCCATTCTTCCATTTTCTATTCTTCCATTTTCTATTCTTCCAGCCGGAGGCTGGTTGATAATCGTCACTCGGCAGAGCCGAGCGACTGTACTTTGTACATGGCGCTCCACTTACTACTTACAACTTATTACTCACCACCCAGTGCTTATGACTTTATTACCGCTCACTATTTCCTAATTACTAATTATTAATCGCATGATCAATCGGAACCGCCAACCCTTTCCAGACTTTCTTCGTTGTCCAGTCTTCGTCTTTGCCATTCCAGAAAGGATCTGTTGCAGGCAAGCCAAGCATCAGAAAAGCCTGTGCGCACAGGTAAAGGCTTCCTGTTGAAATATATGAATCGCCCATTTCAGGCTGATGGCCGTATACGCCGATCTGCAGCCAGCCATTCGCATCATACGTGCCCGGCGCTTCAAATTGTTTTTTGATCACATTGTATAATGCAGCTCTCACCTGCTGCTCCGATACATGTTGCGGCAATGTTTTCTGCAGCGCCATCTGCGACAAAGCCTGAAAAGCCCCGCATCGATAAGTAATCGAGCGTCCGACGATCGGATAAGTGGCTTCCGGTGAAATGAGCCTCTCCTGTATCTCGGCATAACGCGTGCTTCTTCTCAATTCTGTTGCAAAGTCAATATCGGTATGAATGCCTTTCTCTTTCATCACACGAAGAATATCCAGCAGCATCGGGTGGATCACAAAACTATTGTAGTAATCGAAATGAAAATCTTTTCCATCTCCATACAGGCCATCGCCTTTGTACCATTCTTTATGTTTTGCAATGGCATAATCAATACGCGCCTGGTCGCATTCTCCGGTATACTTCAGTAAACAGGTTTCTATCATGCCTGAAAATAAGAGCCAGTTATTCTGCCCGGGTTTGGTGGCACGTGTAAGTTTGAATGCTGCTGCAAGATTCTTTTTGGTTACATCATCAAGGTTGCCCCAGAGTTGATTGGGCGCCCGTACCAATGCATGTGCGAGAAAAGCGGCATCAACCAATGATTGTCCTTCAATATTAAAAGAGAGATAGTCGGGCGATAAAGAATCAACGCCATTCCGGATACATTGCACTGCGAGATCGATATATTTTTTTCTCAGCTTTCCTTCTTTTGTATCGTCGGGGCCTAATTCCAGCCATGGAGCCATGCCGCCGAGTAACCTTGCAAACCCTTCCAGGTGCGTGGTACTTGGATCGCGTTTGATGCGGATCATCTCCGGCGATTTTTCCACCACCAGTTCCTGTTTGAATTTTTTCTGGCTGAGCGCCTTAAACATCGGATCAGCCATTTTCGTTAATTCCTGGATGAGATAAGTGCGCTCCTTTTGCCCATCGTTTTCATTTTGTGAATAAGCAGAAGAAAAAAAAGCAACTGCCATCACTATGCCGAAAAAAAATCTTTTGTGATACATGTTATTATGATTTATAAACGATTTAAAATTAAAGGCATTTCCCGCCACTGATTCACAGATTTTCACAGATGTTTTTCAGTGTGAATCTGTCAATCTGTGGCAGATTAATTTATTTCTTCTTATAATTTGTCAAAAATACACCCGTCATAATTAATACAGCCGCACCAATTTTCTGAACATTCAATTGCTCATTCAGTAATATCATAGATGCGGCCGTTGCAAAAAACGGTTGTGTATAAATATAAGAACCTGTTACGCTTGCCCCGAGTTTTTTAATTCCATAATTCATCAGTTGATATGCCAGAAAGGTAGAGCCGATCACAACATACCCCAATGCAAACCAGCTTAACCCGTCAAATGCATGCCATTGCACTTTTTGCAGGTCGCTCCAGCCTATCGGCAGGCTGAAGAATACAGCGAACAAAAACACCCATTGTAAAATATGCATTGCCTTGTATTTCGCCATCAATGGTTTTACCGTGATCACATAAATTGAATACCCGATCGCACTGATGATCACAAACAGATCGCCCAACCACTGCTGATCTCCTGCCTTTGATGAAAGATCTCTCGAAAACATCAGCAATGCCCCGCCGCAGATCCCAAGAAATAAACCCGCGATCTTAAAACCATTCAACGGCTCTTTTAAAAACCATGCGGCCAGTAATGTAATAGTGATCGGCGTAGTTAATAAAAGCAGCGACGCATGCACCGGGCTGGTCAATGCAAACCCATGCATGGTAAACGTTTGATTGATCACAATTCCCGTCATCGCACAGAAAAAAAGAATGAGATAATCTTTTTTGACGATCCCCGTACTCACCGGTTTTACCGCATACAATATCCAGAAAAGGATCGCAGCACAAACAATGCGCACAGCCGTTAATGCAAAGGGTAGTATCAATGAAGGTGTGATATGTTTCACTGCAACCACACTGGTGCCGAAAAAAAAATTAGCGAGCAATACGCCGAGCCTTGCTTTTATTTTGTCGTTCATATGCCAAAAGAAAAGGAAATCCTGGCGGACTTCCTTTGTTTATCAATCATCATGATTACAGATCAATACTTAAATGGTTTTCCACCGGCCATTATTTCCTGTGTTTTAGGATCAAATATTACTTTCTCTCCGGTACGCGCAGCTGCATTGGCCATCATGGTTGCAATGGAATGATTGTATCCTGCTTCTACTGGTGCATTCGGCGTTTTCCTGCTGCGGATGCATTCCATCCAGTTATGAACGTGTGCAGTAGTGAGTGCATCACCACCGGTATTGGCGCCGGTCTCTACTTTCTCGGCCAGTGCTGTTAAACTTAATTCAGGTAACAGATTCGGTTGCATTTTCATCGCAGATGCATAACGCGCAGTTAACCCGCCTTTTGGTGAAACTTTATTCGTAACAAGATTCAGTTCACCACCATTTGAATAATACAGTTCAGACGGATCATCATCTCCATTGTGCATGCGCGATTTGAATATAACCTGGAAGCCGGTTTCCGGATCGTTTTCAGGGCCATAATCAAACACCGCTGTAATAGTATCCCAGTTTCTTCTTCCGTCTTTCCACATATAAATACCGCCATTGGCCGTACAACTTCTTGGATGGCCTATACCACTGAACCAGTTAACGGTATCGATCTGGTGGCTCATCCATTGTCCCGGTAATCCTGATGAATATGGCCAGAACAAACGGTATTCAAGATATTTTCTCGGATCAAAACTTTCTTTCGGGCGATTCAGTAAAAAGCGGTTCCAGTCGAGGTCTTCTTCTTTACATTGTGCAACAAGGTCGGGCCTTCTCCAACGTCCGGGCTGGTTCACATTCCAGGTAAGTTCTACCATCGTGATGGGACCGAATTTTCCCTGCTGAATAAAATCAGCAGCAGCCTTATAATTAGCGCCGCTTCTTCTTTGCGATCCTATCTGCACAATACTCTTTGATGCTTTAACAGCTTTCAATGCAAAACGGTTGTCTTCCATTGTTTCGGCAAATGGTTTTTCGCAATACACGTCAAGGCCGGCTTCTACAGCTGCGGCGCAATGACGGGCGTGTGCGAAATCAGGGGTACTGATAAATACAGCATCTACCGTTTTAGATGCAAACAGTTCATCATTGTTACGGTATGCATTGATATCGTGGCCCATTTTATCTTTGAGAAAAGCCTGTCCTTCGTCTCGTCTTTTTTTCCAGAGATCCGATACCGATACGATATCAAAATTCATCTCCTTATAAAATTTCATAAATGGCGGGATATGCGAACTACGGTGGCGATCAGAGAATCCAATCACACCCACTCTTACCCTGTCGTTCGCGCCAATGATCCGCGCATAACTCTTTGCACTGAATGCGGAAGAAGTAAAATACGTTCCTGCCGCAGCCATGGCGGATTGTTTGATAAAATTTCTCCTGTTATTTGACATGATGTTTTGTTTATATGAGGTAGTTAAAATTAGTTAAACCGGGTTAAAGAAGTTAAAAAGGTTAAACTGGTTAAAGAAGTCAGGCCAGTAAGAAAAAAACGGTTTAACCTTTTTAACCAGTTTAACTTTCTTGACTTTTTTAACCAACAACTATTTGAGTTCTTTTATTTTAATACTTCGAAAAGCAACATGCGTTCCATGTTCCTGCAGTAAGATATGCCCTTTCGGAACGATTCCAAAATCAGGAATTTTTGCATATTTACTCTTCGCAACAAGTGCAAGGAATTCAGGTGAGCCACGCTGGTACTCCACTACTTTCCAGCCATTGATCCAGTGCTCTACATGCCCATTGGGATACACTACGATCCTGCCACGGTTCCATTCGCCGATCGGCAATTTTTCGCGGCCGTTTTTATTTGCCGGGATGAGATCGTATAAAGACGCCAGTTTTCTGTCACCATTAACACCGGCTTTTGCATCAGGATGTTTGTCATCATCTAATATCTGGTATTCAAGGCCGATCGGGCCACCGGTTGTTTTTTCTTTTTCAACCACAAAATATTTAACGCCTGAATTGGCCGTGTCTGTCATCTGGAATTCAAACTGGAGATCAAAAGCACTGAACGCTTCTTTGGTGATGATATCGCCGCCATTACTCATTCGCGGATCCTTTCCCTTGCTCACATTCAATGTGCCGTTTTCTACCCACCATGTATCGGATGGGAACACATCTTTATTCGCACCTTTCCATCCATCGGTAGTTTTGCCATCGAACAGTAAACGGTAACCCATTCTTTTTTCATCGGGTGAAATAGTATTGATCAGCGTATTCACCACGAATACATTATCATCCGGCGATGGTTTAAGGTTCTTTGTTTGTATGCGTACATTTTTCCATCTTATTTCTTCGCCAACATTTTTCGGATCACTCACTGCATGAACCTGCAATGCGATGAAACCCTTTGGTGTCATATCATCTATCAAATGCGCGCAGGCAATTCCGTTTACCCATGTACGGATACTGTTGCCTATACATTCGATACGGTAATGGTTCCAGTCATTATGTTTGAAAGCATTTTTTGCAGCAGGATTATTTTCCATAGAATACAACCAGCCTCTTCTTGCTTCATCATAAATACCACCGCTCCATCCGCGGTCTGATGGATCTATTTCCATTTGATACCCATGTACTCTTTCAGGTGTTCGTTTATCGGTTACATTGCATTGATCTTTCGCATCCTTTATCTCGCTCCGGAACTGTACGCCGGAATTCATGTTATCATTTACTTTAAAATCCACTTCAAAAATAAAATCGCCGTATTCTTTTTCTGTTGCAAGAAAAGTATTGGGTTCATTTAAAACGGTTGTGCCAACGATCTCGCCATCCTGCACAACATATTTTGCTTTGCCATTTAACTGTTTAAATCCTTTCAGATCCTTGCCATTAAAAAGATTTTCCCATTGCTCAGCTGTTTTCTTTTGTGCATGCACATCACAGATCATCAGTATCAAAATAAAAACACTCAGGACATTTCTTTTCATTGATATTTCTTTTAAAAGATTAACATGTTGTGCATCAAACGATCCTCTCTCTGTGTATTCTCTGTGGGTATTCCCTTTGTGCCCTCTGTGGTTAATAGCCTCAATTTATAACCACAGAGCGCACAAAGTTTTACACAGAGGGCCACAGAGTATTTTAATTAAAGATTGAAATATTCTTTGGCGTTATGATAAGATATATTCTGCAATATCTCCCCCATCCATTTTTCATCGTTCGGCAGTATGCCTTTTTCCATTTCATCTCCGATCAGGTTACACAAGATCCTCCTGAAATATTCATGACGCGGGAAAGAAAGAAAGCTGCGGCTGTCGGTGATCATGCCAATGAACGTACTGATCAAACCCATATTGGATAAGGCATTCAGCTGTTTCTCCATTCCGTCTTTCTGGTCAAGGAACCACCAGCCTGAGCCAAACTGCATCTTTCCTTTGATGCTGCCATCATTAAAATTTCCAAGCATGGTGGCAAACACTTCGTTATCGGATGGGTTGATATTATAGATAACTGTTTTTGCCAGCCGGTCGGCCTGATCAAGCTGATCGAAGAACAGCGACATCTGCAAAGCCTGCGGAAAATCGCCGATGGAATCAAAACCACAATCGGCTCCCAGTTTTTTATTTAACCTTGTATTATTGTTCCTGATCGGCCCGAGATGGAACTGCTGCACCCAATCTTTTGCCTGGTACATTTTGCATAGCTCCATCAGCACATAACCCATAAATGTATCAGGGTCGGAATAACTGTTTTCATTCCCTGTAACGAATGAAGCAAATTCTTTTTCCAGCGCTGCAGAAAAAATAAATTTAGCCGGCATCTGTGTTAATCCATGGTCAGATACGCGGCAACCGTTCGTATGAAAAAAATCAATGCGGTGCTGTAATGCTTCAAGTAATGAACTGAGATCTTTTATCGATACACCGCTGCTTGATTGCAGTAATTGAAGATGATGAAGAAAACTTTCTTTGTTCGCGATCTGCAGAATTTTATCCGGGCGGAAAGATGGGCACACGCGGATCGAATAGTTTTCTGCATGCAATTGTTGGTGATATTGAAGATTATCCCACGGCTCATCTGTGGTGCCGATATATTCTACTTTAAAAGATTGCAGCAGCGCCCTTGTGGTATGTGATCTTTTTTTCAATAACTCATTACAGGAACTGTAGATGGATGCAGCGCTTTTCTCATTCAGGTATTCTTCCACGCCGAATACATTCTTCAGTTCCATGTGCGACCAGTGAAACAATGGATTGCGCACTGTTTGCGGAACCATCTTTGCCCATACATGAAATTTTTCTTCATCCGAAGCATCGCCGGTAATAAATTTTTCCGGAACACCAAGAGAGCGTAACGCGCGCCATTTATAATGATCGCCGCGGAGCCATATGTCTGTAAGGTTGGCAAACTGTTTATCAGCCGCTATCTCAGCCGGCACAAGATGGCAATGGTAATCGATGATGGGGAGACCCTTCACATATTCATGATACAACCGCTTTGCAACTTTCCCCTGTAATAAAAAATCTTCCGTTAAAAAATATTCACCCATTTGCTGATTTTGAAATTTTGGAATTGGGAAATTTTGAAATTGTATCAATTCCAAAATTTCCCAATTGTACTTTTCCCAATTGCCTTACACTCCGCTGAAAATAGTGAAGCCGCCATCAACGCCAAACTGCATACCCGTAACAAAACGCGATGCATCGCTTAATAAATAAATAACTGCGCCTACCAGTTCTTCCGGTTTACCAAACCGTTTGAACGGCGTATTTTTTACAACAAGGTTTCCCCTGTCTGTATAACTGCCATCGGGTTTTGTTAATAATGCCCTGTTCTGTTCGGTGAGAAAAAATCCGGGTACGATAGAGTTCATCCGTATTGCATCGCCGAAACGGTTGGCCACTTCAACGGCGAACCATCGTGTATAACAATCCACCGCCGCTTTGCCCATACTGTAGCCCAATACTTTGGTAACAGCATGTTCTGAGCTGACTGAAGAAATATTTACGATACTGCCGTTTCCCTGTTTAGCCATCACTGCGCCAAACACCTGTGTAGGAATAATAGTGCCCCATAAATTAAGCACCATCGCTTTCTGCATTCCTTCCATGTTCATGGAAAAAATGTCTGCATCGGGTTGTAAAACACCTTCGGGCATATTGCCGCCGGCGCCGTTCACCAGCCCGTCGATGGTTCCGAATTTTTCGAGAATGATTTCGCGTGCTTTGATCAGCTCTTTTTCTTCCAGCACATTTGCCGATACAGAAAAAGCTTTTCCACCATTGGCATTGATCTCATCAGCTCTTTGTTTACCTGTTTCTGCATTACGGCCGAGGATGACCGCAGTTCCGCCTGCATCAGCAATTCCTTTTACAAATGATCCGCCCAATATACCGGTGCCACCTGTTACAATAATTATTTTATCCTTTAGTGAAAAAAGATCATTCGATCCCATAGCAAGCAGTTAATAGATTCATTGAATTTGATGTTTTTTCTTCTGCACTGTGCAACCGCGTGGATATTAATTTACGAAAACGATGTAGCGATTGAGAATGATAGATGACAGATGGCAGTTGATAGAAAAATAAATGCTGACAACTTTCATCTGTCAACTATCATCTATTGCTACTGCACGATCTCAACGCGCCTGATATCAGTAACAGGCACCATCACTTCTTTTTTATTTTTTATAAACACCAGCATATTATCCCTTTGCCTGCGGATGGCGCTCTCAATGATCACGTTATCATCCCAGTCGAATACTTTCAGTTTGCTTTTGTGCTGGATAAAATATTCATAAGCGGTTTCGTCATAACTTGATACAACTGCATTATAAGCAGCGGTATTGATGCCTCTCTTTGTTGTGATCAGTATCACTCCGCCCATTGCCTGCGAACCATAAGAAGTGCCCGATGCAGCATCTCTCAGAATGCTGATCTCTGCCACATCACGCGGGTTGATATTGGTGATATAACCACTGTAGATGGCGCCATCTACTACAAATACAGGCCTGAGCGGATTGTTCTTGCTTGCAGCCAGTGAGGCAATCCCCCGGATAGTTACAGAGCCGCCCGTTTTATCGGATGTTGACCTTACATCAACACCGGGTACTTCTCTAAGCATATCAAGTATGTTACGGTAATTACCCTGTGATGCATCGAACGCTTTGGCCTGTGAAAAAACACGGGAAGGGGTTACCATCAGGAACCAGCAAAGAGATATTGCTGCAATACACCTGGCTGTTTTCATAAAATATTATTTAAGGTTAATGTTGTCCGGCATCATTCACAAAGATCAGTCCTCCTTCACCATTTCAACTCTTTTGATACTTGAGATGGCTACCATAAAATCTTTTCTCTTTTTAACAAAGACCAGCGAATCGCCTTTTTGTTTCTGGATCACACCTTCCACGATCACATTTTCGTTCATATCAAAAACTTTCAATGGTGTTTTGTGATCGATAAAATAAGTATACGCCGATTCTTTGTGTTCAGTTGCCGAAGTTACCGGGCCATTGATCACCGCTCCCTTTTTCATGGTAATTGATATTACACCATTTGCACCCTGCGCACCATAGGCAGTGGTGGAAGCGGCATCTTTTAATACTATAATGTTGGCAACATCCTGTGGATTGAGGTTGCTGATGTCTCCGCTGAATATAGCCCCATCCACTACAAACAAAGGGTTTGTTGAAGCCATCAGTGTGCCCGTACCACGAATGATAACAGAGTTGCCCCTGCCATTATTGGTGCGCACTTCAACACCCGGCACATCTTTCAGCATGTCGTAAATGGTTTTATAGTTCTGCGTTGCACTCTGTGCAGAAATACGCGCTGAGCTGAATACAAAACCAATACAGAGAATTAATACGGCAAATTGTTTTATTGTTTTCATGGTGATCATTTTTTATTGGCGAGTTTTTGTGCCTGTGTAGTTGTATAATATTTTGCCAGCATATTCGGCACTTCCCATGCAGGCATGTTATGATGTGCCAGATAATCAAGGTATTTTTCTGTAACCCTTGCAAAGTGCGATTCATGCCCTTCCTTAAAAGATTCCGGTATCATTACTTCCCAGCCTTTTGCATTCTTCTTCAAAGATATTCCTTTATACTGTTGCGCGATCTTTTCAACCACTGACTGCACTTCTTTTTCAAACGCTGCTCCGGCCACCAATGGTTCAATATATAAAGTAGGTTTATATTGCTGATCCGCACTCTGGCGGATAACGAGGTTGGCTTTTGTTCCGCGCATAATGGAATAATGTGTATCGCCTGTTCCGTCCGGCGCTTTATAGTTCCAGGTCACAGAAACTTTTGCGTGCACACCTTTGATGGTGTAATTCATTTCACCGTTGCACATTACTTTCACATCTTCTTTCGCATCACTGTATTTTTTCAGGTAGGCAGGCAGTTCGGGCACTTTGGTCAGTTCGGTAAAATCTTTTTTGCTGATCACGGTTGGCCAGTGCTTCGCTGAGATCAGGCTGATATCTTTTGTATAATCAATTATTTTTCCCGGGAAACATTCCCATTGCACAAGGTCAACCAGATGCGTTGTCACATCCACAATACCTTCGCCCTCCTGCTCCACATCGAGGAACCATGCGGGCCTCGTTAAAACAGCACCTGAAACATATTTGTAAAAATGGTGCACGCTTTCCTTGGTAACTGCAGGTTCTGCGGTTGTTCCTTTCTGCAACACACCAAACAAAACAGGCTGCATGGAAAATTCTCTTTGCAGGATCGTGGTGATCTCATATCGTTCTGTCATGATATCATACAGCAACAGCTTATTTTTTCCGGCAACTGCAAAAGCCTGTTTCAGTTCCTCAAAACCTTTTTCATTTATGGCCATGGGTTTATCGGAGAAAACATTGAACCCTGCCTGTACCGATTTCAAAATATAATCAGTTTTCAGCTGGTTATTTCCGGCGAGCACAACTACGTTCCCTTTTTTTTCTTTGATCATACGTGCAAAGAAATCATCGCCTTCATACACTACTTCTTTCCAGTGTGTGGGCGCTGTTTTATCGGCATTGTATGCATTGATCTTATCAAGATGCGATTGCAGATCCACTGTTTTTTTTGCATACACATATACGGTTGGGTCTACTTGTGCATACATCGATTTCTGTACAAGCGCCGCATGAAAATGCCCGGGATCAAGCGTGATAAGCTTTACGGGCTGCGCATAACTATTTGCCATGACGATCAATCCTGCTGTCATTAAAAAAATATTCTTCATTAGTATATGATGATTTTACAATTCAACATTCATAATTCAACATTCATAATTTTATTACTCATTTATCAAAGGGTCATCTTTCCCAACTGAATGCGCATTCGCATAATTCAATCCTTTATATTGACTTGCGATAAATTTCAACCCCTGCAATAAATGATTCTTATAAA
>JABDAP010000053.1 GCA_013289065.1 Bacteroidota bacterium
CATTGCAGTAATAGCAGTTTTTGCCGTTGGTTCATTGCAGGCGCAGAAAAAGAAAAAAGCGGTTGCCAAACCACCGGTACAACATGTTGTGCCCGACGCATTCTCTTCTAAACTATCGAAAGAAAGTACGGGCGATACGTCTGCACCCAAAATGGTTACCATTACATCTGCCTTTAAACCGTTTTTAAAAAATGCTGCCAAAGTAAATTTTACTGCGGCAACACCGGTGATCGATTCGTCAAAGATCCCTGTTGTGTATGCTGTACCTTCACAGAATCTTTTCTTTTCGTATCAGCCCGCTGCACTCAAACCTTTGGGGCTGGCAATAGATTCTGCCTATTTGTGGGAGAATGACCAATACATAAAACTTGGTGCAGGAAATTTCAGCAGTTATTTTGGTGAAGCGGCGCTTTCTTTTGGTGATGGCAAAACATCCATCACCAATATCCGCGGAAATTTTTTAACGGCCACAGGGCATCTTCCGGCACAGCAGGCCGCTAAATGGGGTGTTGATGTATTATCTGTGTTTAATACAAAGAACGACCAGGAATGGATCACACATCCCTATTATCAAAGTTCAACACAGTATTTATATGGCTATCAGCCAACAACACTTTCTTATTCGAAAGAACAGCTGTTGCAGCAATTCAGTACGGTAGGAATTGAAGCGGGCATGCGTAATAAAACGGCCACTGAATTCGGCATTACGTATCATCCACAGGTAAGTGCGTATCGTTTTTTTGATAACCATGAAGCACATGAAAACGGTATCATGATCAAAGCGCCGCTTAATAAAGCATTTGGAAAAATTTATTCTTTTGACCTGGGTTTAACAGCTGATATGTCGACCAGTTATTTTCCATTGATCCCAAATCCGCTGGAAGTAAAGAACAATCTATATTATCTCGACCCCTCTGTTGTTTTCAAAACGCCTAATGTGAAGATCAATGCGGGGATACAGCCATCATGGGATAACAAACAGTTTTCCATCCTCCCCAATATCACTGCCGAAGCAAAGATCACTGATATCAATTTATCGCTGGAAGCAGGGTGGACAGGTTATTTTCAGAAGAATACATACCGTTCACTGGCAGGCTTTAACCCATGGATCAGCTTTCCCGACAGTTTGCTGAATACAAAGATCAACGAACAATATGCAGGAGTGAAAGGAACACAGGGCGATCATTTTACGTATGAAATAAAAGCATCGCTTTTGTCGATCAATAACCAACCGTTGTTCCTGAATAGTGCCGGCGATGGTAAATCATTCAATGTTGTGTACGAACCCGAATTAAAAGCATTGCGTTTACATGGCGAAGTTGGTTATACGGAACAGGAAAAGATCTCCTTTACTGCCGGAGCTACTTTTACACAATACAATTCATTGGCAGTAAATCAAAAAGCATGGGGATTGTTGCCGGTAGAAGCCAACGCTTCACTTAAATGGAAACTGGTAAAAGATGTACAGGTAAAAGCCGATGTATTTTTATGGGACGGTGCGCCATACCGCGATGCAGCATTACAGGCGCACAAATCAGCCGCTGCAGCAGACCTGAACCTGGGCGCTGAATTTACTGTGTTGCCAAGGCTGAATCTATGGCTGCAGATGAATAACCTGCTGAACACGACTTATCAACGCTGGAACCAATACAGTGTGCTGGGCTTTAATGTTCTCGGAGGAATTGTATATTCGTTCAGGTAAATGAACTGAATGGATCAACATCTCTATAAATACCTGGTGCTGCACAAACATCTCTGCATTCCGCAGCTTGGCAGTTTTATTATACAGAATGAACCGGCGCATTTTGATGAAGCATCAGGATTGTTATATCCGCCAAAACCCGTTATCAGTTTCAGTGAAGGAAATGTTCCCGTGTCGGAAAAACTATTCTTTGATTTTTTATCAAATGAAATGGGCACGGACGAACTGGCAGCGATCAAACAGTTTCACGATTTTTCTTACCGGTTCCGTAATGACCTGCAGGAAAATAAACTGGTTGTTTTAAAAGGAGCGGGAACGCTCAGCAGGGAAGAAGATGGTACCATCCTGTTCAGTACAGCCAACGAAATAACGGAATTGTTGCCGCCTGTAGATCCGGGAAATGCAGTGATGATGACGGTTTCAGAAGAAACGGAGGATACAGGTAAACCCGATCAGTGGTGGATCTATGCCATTGTATTGGTAATGCTGGGCATCGGCGCATTATTGTATTATTATATGTAATAGTTGAATGGATATTTGTTGACCTATTGATAACTATGGCTGAACTGATCATTTATACGAATTGCCCGGCATGTGGTTCTGCCTCTATTTTTCCTGCTTTATCTGCAAAAGACCATACCGTATCCGGTGAAATTTTTGAGATATGGCATTGCGATGATTGCGCACTCCGTTTTACACAACGTGTGCCTGATGCCGCATCCATCGGGCCTTATTACCAGTCGGCTGATTATGTATCGCATTCCGATACATCAAAAGGGTTGATCAACCGATTGTATCATATCGTCCGGAATCATACACTGCGATCCAAACGAAAACTGGTTGAACAACTTACCGGTAAAAAAACAGGCGCATTGTTAGATGTTGGCGCCGGTACCGGCGCGTTTTCAAACACCATGCAGGAAGCAGGATGGCAGGTAACAGCATTGGAACCTGATGATACTGCCAGGCAAAATGCATCTTTCAAATACGGCCTTGCATTGCAGCCCCCTGATAATTTATTTGATTTGGAAGACGAAAGTTTTGATGCAATTACAATGTGGCATGTTCTGGAACATGTGCACGGCCTGCACGGATATTTCGCACAGTTTCAAAAAATATTGAAAACCGGCGGCCGCTTACTGATCGCCGTTCCGAATTATACAAGTTATGATGCAAAAGTATATGGCGGAAACTGGGCTGCGTATGATGTGCCGAGACATTTATATCATTTCTCGCCGAAGAGTATGCAGATGCTCGGTAATGAAAAAGGTTTTGACCTGATCGACACCAAACCCATGTGGTTCGACAGCTTTTATGTATCCATGTTAAGCGAGCGGTATAAAAACGGCAGCGGAAATATCATAGGCGCCGTATGGAACGGGTCTCTTTCAAATCTCGTAACACTGCGCAATAAAAAAAGATGCAGTTCTGTGATCTACATCTTTGGTAAAAAATAAGCTGCTGTTGAAGAATTAGCCGCAGATTCGCAGACCTGGTAATTCATCATCTGCGAATCTGCGGCTATATAATTTCATGTTCTTAATTAAATTTTATCTCAAATAAAGAAGGCCATAATTTGCCCGTGATCAAAAATGTTTTCTTTGCGCTGTCGTAGGCAATCCCGTTCAAACAGGCACCGCCTTCATCATTCGCAGCCGGCTGGTTATTTTTGGCAAGGATATCAGTAAGATCGGCACGCCCTTCTATAATACCGGTTTTGGGATTGATCTTGATGATATAATTGGTGAGCCAGATATTGGCATACAGGTAACCATCTGCATATTCAAGTTCATTGACCTTGTCAACATAACCATTGTTATTCATCACACCCAGTGTTCTTTCAATTTTAAACGTTTCGGGGTTTACAAAATAGATATTGCTGCCGCCGGTATCGATGATCAGGTATTTTCCATCGGTTGTCATTCCCCAGCCTTCAAATGGCCAGTCAAATTCCTGGTCAAGTTTTTTAAAGTTCATATCATACACAAATACTTTGTGTTCCTGGTAAGTAAGCTGGTATATTTTATTGTTCACCACGCTGATGCCTTCACCAAAATATGCATCGTTCAGTTTAAGCTTTTGTGTTGGTTTCCCGGTTTCCACATTGGTTTTCAGCAACCAGCTTTTTTTATATAAGCCGGTGCTTTCGTATAATTCATTATTCAATAAAAATAACCCTTCTGTAAACGAACTGGTATCATGCGGATAGATCTTCACCACACTGTAATTCATAGGTGCAGGCGCAGGTATCGCACCGCTGTTATCAACAGTTGACGGCTTGTTATCATTATTACAGGCGGCTGCGAGTACGATCAGTACAAAAAGAATGGCTGTTTTTTTCATGCAATAATTTATGATCACAAATATACCGGTAATTTTTTCAACCCTAAAAGCTTGTACGTTCAAGTAATGCCTCAGTTTAACAATTCGAAACAAATCAAAACTGCGCCTCCGCGTCTTTGCGTGAAAAAAATGCACGCAAAGGCGCGGAGGCGCAGTTTACACATAAAGCTATATAGGGTTTTTAATCAATTTCTTTTTCAACCCTTGTCAGTTTGCCATTGGCGTTTATCCCTTCCAGTACCACCCTTAATTTTTTGCTAATATCATTATTAAAGAATTCAAGCTGCACCTTATGATTTTTTGAATTCGTAAGAATGTATGGATTCCAGTATAATGTAGTTCTTGTGTCGGGCGTGAAATTTTTGGTTGTATCGCTATATTTTGGTGAATAGAATTCTTTGTATTTGTTGTAACCGGTTAAAACCTGCCCGTTATCATGTTCACTTAGTTTACTAAGTTCTTCATTTCCTTTCCTGGTATACACAGCAATAACACCGCCCGGCCCGTTTTGCCAGGCACCCACAAAGCCTTCAGTAAACACCTTAACATAAGCTATTTCAGACATTGGCATGTGCACCAGTTCATCTATTTCGCTCTGTATTTCATTCACGAAAATAAAAGGACGCTGTCCGCGCAAACTGATATCATATACAGTACTTTCAGGCTTTCCCATGTCTACCGGCCTTAGCGGAGGTGGGCTATTGGTTGGTTTAGGAACTGCTGCTGCTACGCGTAAACCCGGCACCTGCGCTTCCAGGTATTTAAAAATATCCTGATAATCTTTTGCCAGCTCATTTCCTATAATATCGCCTCGAAAATTTGCCTCATCTGCAAATGCGCCTGATGTATATTTATCATTAAGGATATCGAGGTTTGTTTTTGGTTTGATGTTTGAATAAACGGTTACATTTTTTAAAGTTGTTTTGCTCATCAATTCAAGCTGGCGCTTTTGTTCGGCTGAAAAAAATCCTTCTCTTGTATATTTTGATGAATCAGACGGGAAGTCAATATGTTTAGCCAACCCTTGTAAAAATGGGGTTTGCGCAGAAAAAATATTCGAGCGGATGGCCATGTCCGTTCTCTCAGCTAATTTTTTTTGTTTAAAACTGTAATACACTTTCACCGTATCAAAAAAACTAAAACCACTTTTTGAAAAACTCCCGTTTTTTTCTATGATAACAGGAATGATCTGCTTGCCTGAATTTTTTCCGGATAATACCAACGTCATAAACTCATTCTCTTCCGCTTTGAAAGCCCTGCCGGATATGTTTCCCGACAGTTGAATATAATCAGTGTCTGCCGGGTAATGGATCACCGGCAGTTTCGCCTGTGCGATCTCATCCCATTTAAATCTTCTCCAGCCATGCGTTAACATAACAAGATCGAGGAAATGCCTGGTACTGTCTTCGTCGTTTGAAAAATAAAATGCTGGATCGGTGATCTTTCCTTTGATCTCATCGCTCAGTAAAAATTGTGAGATGATGGTATTCTTTTCTTTCGATAATCCGGCATCCGTTACAGATACAGAAAGATTGGCAAAAGCAGCATCTTCTACATCTATCTCAATGATATTTTTATCTCTTTTATCCGTTCCTTTTGTAATTGTATGGATGGTTGTGTTGAATTGATATTGATGATTGTTTACAAAAACAACCCTTTCTGCAACCGGTTGCCATATAGCATTGAACACGGTTAACTGCAAAACACCTGTGGGAAGATCAGCAGTATTAATATCAATTACAGCATTGTGCCTGTTCGCTAAATTTATTTTTGACTGATGCAATACCTGCTGGTTCATGTGTGCCAGCAGGTACAAGGTTTTTGCATTGTCTGTGTTATCGGCGGATCTTTCAATACCGATCCTTATTTTATTGTTTAATGGCTGAGACTGCATTACTACGCCGGTTTTTCTGGAAGCCGGTAAATTATTCACACCCGTTTTACCCCATTCATCTGCCCACGAAATGAAATAGCCTTCATCCTGGTTTATTTGGTCGATCGTAAAACTCCCCATGCCATCATGTTCGGTAGCAAAGGAATCGATGAATTCATTTTTATTGTTGGTAATAACGCCTTTGATGTTTACAGGATCGCCGTTTTGATCTGTAGACAAAAAAGCAATTTTTGATGATAAGCCATTTACGATCCCGCCACCTTCGGGAAAAAAATGAACCTGTGTGACAGGCATTATTGATGATCTTCTTTGCAGTGCTGGTTGATTGATCACTATATCCTTATCAAACAAAAACGAAGAATCAAAATTCAGCATCCATCTCGTATATGCCCGTAAGTGCAGGGAAGAAAACGTATAATTTTCCGGAACATCAAACTGCCCCTTTGCAGACGAACCAAAAACAGGATACACATTATGCGCTACCAGTTTTCCTGAAGCATCATACCAGTCTGCATAAAAATTTTTACTGATACCCGATGCTTCGGAACCAGTCATGATATAAGCTTTGAACCAGATGGTCTCTCCTTTACTGTAAACAGACTTATCAAAATGAAGATGCAGTTTTTCCTGCGGAAATTTTTCACTATAAAGCGTAAGAACAGAATCTATTTTCTGTGCATGAACGGCAGAAGAGGGCAACAATAGAATGGCAATAAAAAAGATCAGCAGGTTCTTTTGCATTGAATGCAGTTCTGGAATTTATTATGAGCAATAAATATACCAAAACTTAAGTTTTAGCCATGAGCCTTATACATTAAAACGGAAATGCATTACATCCCCATCCTGTACTAAATATTCTTTTCCTTCAATGCGTAAGCGCCCGTTCTCGCGGCAGGCGGCTTCGCTGCCGTATTTTACAAAATCATCGTACGCAATTACTTCGGCTTTAATAAACCCTTTTTCAAAATCAGTATGTATCACGCTTGCGGCCTGTGGCGCTTTCCAGCCTTTGTGTATCGTCCATGCACGAACTTCCTGCACGCCTGCTGTGAAATAGGTATCGAGGTTCAGCAATTGATAAGCTGATGTGATCAAACGGTTTAGTGCAGGTTCTTTCATGTTGTATTCTTCCATGAACATCTGCTTGTCTTCTTCGGCTTCCATTTCCGCGATCTGCGCTTCTATGTTATTGCACATCACGATCACTTCAGCGCCTTCAGCTTTTGCTGCGGCTTTTAATGCCTCTGAAAATTTATTGCCGGTATGCATGCTTGCCTCATCTACATTGGCAACATAGAGAACGGGTTTGTCTGTCAATAGAAAAAGATCGGCAACAACCGCTTTTTCTTCTTTGCTTAAACCAAGTGTGTGAATATTTTTTCCTTTCTCTAAATGATTTTTGCAATTGGTTAAAACCTCAAACTCTGCTTTTGCTTTTGTATCCGTTCCCACACGCGCCATTTTTTCAACACGTTGCCATTTTTTTTCAACGCTTTCCAGGTCTTTCAGCTGCAATTCGGTTTCAATGATCTCTTTATCGCTGATAGGATTGATGGCGCCTTCTTCGCGCAGCACATTCTCATCTTCAAAACAACGGATCACATGAATGATCGCATCCACTTCACGGATATTGCCTAAAAATTTATTGCCCAATCCTTCACCCTTACTCGCGCCGCGAACAAGGCCGGCAATATCCACGATCTCCAGTTGCGTGGGAACAATCCGGTCCGGTATCACTAACTCAGCCAGTTTATTGAGCCTTGCATCGGGCACATCCACTAAACCAACATTGGGTTCAATGGTACAAAAACGGTAATTGCTCGCCTGTGCTTTGGCGCTGTTGCTGACCGCATTAAATAAAGTTGATTTACCCACATTCGGTAATCCCACAATTCCTGCTTGTAAAGCCATGATTCAGTTGTTAGATGTTAGATGACAGATGACAGGAGGGAAACAGAACAGTTTTTCTGTCATCTATTCCCTGTCAACTGTTTTTCGGCGGCAAATATAGCTGGATTGAAGCAAATGATTACAAATTGTCCGAAGGCACATCGATCACCCATTTCATCAGGCGTGTGAGGCCCTGCAGGTTCGCGGCTTTCCAGCGGATATCCCATAAACCGCCTGTAAGTATGTGCACTTTGGTAAAGCCATTATCGGTTAAGGTTTTTGCTGCATCAAATACTTCCGGGTTATTGCCAAAAGTGTACAGGATGATGTCTTTGTTTTTCTGGTCTTTTATTTCATCCAGCCTTTTATTAAGATCCGCAGCAGGGATGTTAACCGCATTCACCACATGGCCGCGGTTTTGCCAGGTTTGTTTGGATTGGTTATTAAATTGTTCAGTGGTTCTTGCATCGAGAATAAAAGTGTTGGGTGTTTTGGTAAGTTCCGCATCCATCTCTTCCGCAGTGATCACAGAAAAACGGTTGTTGTTTTCCCATAACTGTTTTCTCTGCGGAACATCTTTTGCCGAAGCGCTCATCCATTGATTCATGCCATTAAAAGCGGCATATATGTTTGTATAGCCTTTGTTTGCAAGCAGTGTTGCGGCGAGATTTGTTTCCGGCCCAAAATCCGACACTACCAAAACCGGCCTGTTCACCGGAATCTTATTAAGTGAAGAAGGCAACTGATCAAAAGGAATATTCACAGCGCCTTTTAATTTGCCCAATGCATTACCGGCCGCATCAGATGCAATACCGCGAAAGGCAGAATCATGGCGAACATCCAGAATAAAAAGATCCTTTTGCGTCAGCATCATGTTCTCCACTTCTGTTGGCGAGATCAGTTTGAATTTATTATTTGTTTCATACAGGTCATTGGAGCAATCAACCGCGGAATTTTTTAATAGATTGAATTCCGTCATGGCGCCGTTCACATTAATGATGTTGGTAAAGCCGCTGTCAGCAAGCATCTTCGAGCATCGCCTGCTGCGCTGGCTGTGCGAGCAGTATACAAAAACGGGTTTGTCTTTATAAGGAAGCAATTCTCTCCATCTTTTATCCAGTTCATTGATATCGATATTTGTAGCGCCTTTTAAATGGCCGATGTTGAGGCTGGAAGAAGCAGACGTATCATAATATTCACCCTTGCTTCTTACATCAAGCAGTAAATGGCCCGGGGTTCTTTTTAAGGCATCGCAGAGTTCATTGATGTAAACTGTTTTGTAAGAAACATTATCGAATTTATATTGCGTGAATGCAGCGGATGAAATGATCAGCAGCAGAAAAAGAATTCTGTATTTCATGTTGTTATTTTTTTAACCGCAGAGGCGGAGAGACGCGGAGTCGGCTCTCTGCGAATACATGTTCTCGGTTGTTACTGTTCAATTATTATAAGATAATATACATCAATCACAACGATAGAAAACAGAATTTGGATAAACGGGGTATTTGCTTATTTTAACTGTCTGAAAAATACATTATGGCGTTAAATTATGTCTGGATATTATTCTTTGTGATCGGCCTCATCATCGCCCTTTTTCGATTGATCGTTTTTCATGATTACGAGATCTTTAAAAAATTAGTAGAAGGCATTTTTGATGCATCCAAAACTTCTGTGATGGATATCGGTTTGCCGATCGCCGGTGTAATGGTATTTTTTATGGGGCTGATGAATATTGGCGAAAAAGCCGGTGCGATCAATTTTTTAGCGCGCCTTCTCAATCCGTTTATGAAACGTTTGTTTCCCGAAGTGCCCGAAAAACATCCTGCGATGGGTCATATGGTGATGAACTTCAGCGCCAATATGCTCGGGCTCGATAACGCCGCCACACCATTCGGCTTAAAAGCCATGGGAAGTTTACAGGAACTGAACCCGTCAAAAGATACTGCGAGTAATTCGCAGATCATGTTTTTGGTATTGCATACGAGCGGGTTAACATTGATACCGCTTTCCATCATCGCGTACCGTGCGGGCGCAGGAAGCACCAACCCCACAAGTGTATTCGTTCCCTTAATGATCGCAACAACGGTGGCAACCATTGCCAGTATCATCATTACGGGGCTGTATCAAAGATTGCGTTTTGATAAGGTATTGATCATCTGGCTCGGCAGTATCATCGCCGGGATATTATTGTTTGCTTTTTTTATCAATAGCCTGCCATCGCAAAAAAATTTCCCTGCACCAACCTTGCTTACCAAAGAAACATTCAGCAATGTATTGGGTAATGTGATACTCTTTCTCATTATCTGTTCTTTTATTATTGGTGCGTTTGTAAAAAAGGTAGACGTGTTCGATGCATTTATTGAAGGCGCCAAACAGGGCTGGGATGTGATCATCAAAGTAATTCCATACCTGGTTGGATTACTCGTTGCGATACGCGTGTTCAGAGACAGCGGCGCACTTGATGCGATCATCAACGGTATTACCTGGTGTTTTACTTCGCTGGGAATGACGGGTGATTTTGTTCCCGCATTACCCGTTGCCATCATGCGGCCCTTTAGTGGCGGCGGTTCCAGGGGATTGATGCTGGATGTTTTTAAAGCGCATGGCGCAGATACTTTTATCGGACAGCTTGCCTCAACTTTTCAGGGAAGCTCCGATACCACTTTTTATATTGTGGCGCTCTATTTTGGCAGCGTAGGGATCAAGAAAGTACGTTATGCGATCTGGGCAGGCATGCTGGCCGACCTGATCGGTGTTATTTCTGCAATAGCCATCGCTTATATTTTTTTTAAATAAATAACCGGAACGATTATGTAATCATATCAAAACTTACATCTTCCAGGTATGAAAAAAATGATCGCGATATTATTATTATTAACAGGCATACAAAGTTTTTCTCAAAAGTCTGTCAGTTTTGAGATCGAAAAATTATCAGAGCCGGAAAGATTATTATACCTGACCTCATCTAATAATATTTTTCCTTATAAAAATGCGGACATTGAAAAAACTTCGCCGCTGCCCGACAGCCTGGTTGGTTTTGGCGAACATCCGTTTTTAACCGGTATACTGCAGGCTTATAAAGATCACCGGCCATTTGTGATCTCGCCGGATATCATCTGGTTACTGATCAGCCAGGGTTTCGCAAGGCATATTTCAAACAATGCAGAAGAATTCAGAAAGGATATAGTGAATTTTGAAAACAAAAAAGATCTGGTTGTCAGGTCAATGAATATCCGGTTAGGCGACCCCAAAAGCAATTGGGAAGAACTGTTTCCGCAATTTGTGCAGCAAATAAACGATTATACAGGAAAAGAGCTGACAGATATACTCACCGCCGATTTTACTACTACAACGCCTGTTTCAAAGATCGTGAGCGGGATCACAGTGATGGAAACGGTAAAAGCATATTTTAATTACAAGGTTATTATTATCAGTTGTGGAATTCCCAGAATAACGATTGAAGGAACGATCGCTGATTGGGAAAAAATACTGGAAAAAACAAAATACATTTCAAAATTCAAACTTGCCTGGTGGACGGATGAAATGATCCCTATCCTCGAGGAGATCATCAATGCCCGCAAAGGAAATTTTAATAAAGAATTCTGGATGGATATGGTAAAAGCGCATACTGAAACAAAATATGGCTCGCCAACAACTATTGATGGATGGATAGTGAAATTTTTTCCGTACACAAAAGAAGGAAAACAAACAGGATTGAAACCGATCACCCGGATCGACAGCCTTGCATCGGAACTGGTTAAAGTGCCTTTTGAATTAATTGACCTTGGAAAGAACCAAAGTTACCCAATGGAATTCTGGGCAGGCTTTGTGGGGCTATCGCAAAATAAAAACAACTTTACATTGAAACCGGAGATCGGATGGGCGGTAAAGAACAATACCAGTTTTAATCCCGCAACTTCCCGGTTCAACAGGTTCAATAGGGTAATGGATGATCTGTCTGTTAAAAATATTACTGCTATCCCCGATGATATCTATTTACTAACGAGCGTAACATTCCTGCATCTCTCGTTTTTGAAAGATGTTGTGATACCGGATAAACTGGCGCAAATACCTATCCGTAACCTTGAAATAACCGGAAAAATAACAGCCGATGAAGAACAGCGGATCATCAAACTATTCCCCAACACGAAAATTATCATTAATGGTAAACAGAAATAGTTACTAAAATCATTACAGGTATGGCAAAAGATCCAACCCTTGATCCGCAACTTATTACTCAACTGTCAATGCCTTAACACCTAAAACTTTATATTCTTTATCCCGGGCCACCAGTTTATATTTTCCTTTTTGTAAATAGAGATAATACAAACCATTGGGTGCACTTACATAGGTTTGATCTGCAGGCACAGCCTGGTTCAGATTTTTTTCAGAATATTCATTCTCATAATACGCCTGCACCATGAACATTGTTTGAAACGCGGGATTGATAGGCGTTTCACTTTTCCAACCATTCATCGACATCCAGACCGGCCTGCCATTGCTGTATCTGGTGGGAGGGGAGATCACATGAATATCATAAAAATTAAAACCAAACGGATCGATCGCTTTATCATTTTTCATCGCCACTACCGAAGAAATAAAAGGGTTTTTCTGTTTCCATTTTTCATAGAACAAAGCGGTGTAACTGTCTTTACAACCTTCCGACATTTCAGTCTGGTCAATGGTTAACGGATCAATACCTGAAATAATTTTAAAGTAAGCCGCCATTGGAATGGGTATGCCTGCATCGGGCATGGCGGCTTCCTGTATATGCGTGTAACCTGCATGAACCAATATTTTTGCAGATTTGTCTAAGCCTTTTATATAATTATACAAATTATTTGCCTGCGCATATTCGCGTTCTTTAGATGTTGTGTGCCTGGCATCGGTATCTTCATAAGGAACCAAAGTATAACCCAGTTCGATCGCTTTGCGGATCAACTCGCCGGCAACGGGTTCAACGGTATAGTAACCGCTGAATGCATTTACTTTCGTTATTTTTTTACCGGGATAATTATCCAGCATTTCCATGGCGAGATAACGAAACCCTTGCTGGTAAAGGCCCTCGAGCAAAGAAGCTGTGAACACGCGGTGCGAAGGATTGTCGTGCGCCTCGTTGATCATTACAACGCGGTTGTTCTTTGCCTGGCTGAGAATATATTTCCGGGCATCCGTATAGGTAACTTCTTTGGCGAGATCGGTGAATTGATCAACTTCTTTTTTCAGCGAGTCGCTTAATTTTTCGTGCGACATTTTTTCCAGCTCCATAACCGATGCATGATCGCCGGTGAATGAAACAGCCTGTGTAAGATGATCATAATACAAAACGGTATCCGCTTTCAATAATCTTTGCTCCTGGTAAAAACCTTTGTACAACGGGTACAGATAATTAAGGCCGTTCTGGTAAAAGTAATCGAGGTAGAGGCTGGTATCTGCCGGTAAAACCTGTTTCTTTTTTGAAAAGGTGCGCAGTTCTTTATACGCATCACTCAGCTGTGCAAAATCGGTGATCGTTGTGAGCAGGAACAGCAGTAGTAACCATTTTCTCATGCGGATGATTTGTGCAACGATACTATAAAGGATGTTAGCAAAACTCTAAAGGTGTTGCTGCAACTTGTTTTTTAACAGCTGCACACCTTCGGACGCCGTGGTTTCAATGGCAGTAAGGTTTGCAACGGATCTTGTATAAGGGATCTGTTTATCGATAATATATTTTGGTACCGATGCTTCTGCAAAATTCAACAGGCCCGCAGCAGGATAAACAGCCAGTGAAGTTCCGATCACCACAAAAATATCTGCCATGCCGGTAATATGCGCCGCAGCTTCGATCATGGGAACGGGTTCTTCAAACCATACAATGTGCGGGCGTAACTGTCCGCCATCCGGCGCTGTATCTCCCAACAGGATATCTTCTTTGATTGCATAAACAGTATCAAGGTCAAACACACTTCTCATTTTAAAGATCTCGCCATGCAAATGAACCACATGGGTGCTTCCCGCACGTTCATGGAGATCATCGATGTTTTGTGTGATGATGTGTACATCAAAATCTTTTTCCAGTTCTGCTAATCCATAATGTGCTGCATTAGGTTCTGCATTGGCAACATCTTTTCTGCGCATGTTATAAAAATCCAGCACCAGTTGCGGGTTTTTGTTCCAGCCGCGTGGCGATGCCACTTCATAAATATCATACCCTTCCCATAAACCATCGCTGTCGCGAAAAGTTCTCAGCCCGCTTTCCGCGCTGATGCCGGCGCCTGTTAAAACGACTAATTTCTTTTTAGGCATCAGGGGTTCATGATGTTTATTTTTCTTTTCTTCCATATGATCACTGCAATTGCGCCACACAAAAATAAAGGCCACAGTGTTACCATGAAAATAAAGAGATTGGCAATGATGCGGATGCCATAAGAAAATGCTTCTTTCAATTTATATATGTAACCGGGCTCTTTTGGCTGAATGCCATCTGTTGACAGGTATTGAAAATAAGTAAGCCTGATGGTGCTATATGCCGATTGATGGTTAAGATAACTAACCCTTCCCGCAGCAGATTCGATCTCCTGTTGTATGGAATTGACCTGATCCTGTACTTCAAGGATTTCTTTCATGTTCTTTGCCTGCTTCAGTAATCCGAGATAACGTTCGCGCATTTGTTTTTTTGCTTCGAGGCGTGATCTTGTATCCACTACTTCTCCGCTTACATCTTCGCTTCCTATCTTTTTCTGTAAAACTTTAATGCCATCACCTGAGAAAGAATTCATCAGGTTCTCAAATTGTTCAACAGGAACTTTGATGGTGATATTGTTAGCGCTTCTGATATCATCCAGGCTCTGCTCTTCGGTTGAAATGTAGGCGCCATACGCCTTTAGCCCTTTGTGTATGGATTGATTGTATGCTGCATAATCTTTCAGCTCCAGCGTAACATCGGCTGTTTTGATGATCTTTTTGTCCCAGTCTTCGTGTGTGTTTTGAATTGATGGTGGGGCATAAACTGCATGTCCCGAATCAGCTTCTGCTTTTTGTCCGGAAGCAATACCCGTAGCTGCATTGCCTGCATTCTTTTCTTTATCCGCGGCGCTATTACATGAGAGTAGCATCATGGCTATTACAGCCATGTAAATGGTTATACGTTTCATAAAATGATTTTAAATGAGGTGTAGAAATCAAAGATTTCAAAGGCAAGTAATCGTTAGAAAGGGAAGCTTATTGTTTTATCAATGTCAGCTTGATACTGTCTTTAACAGTTATAACAATAAGGCTATCGTTTAAGACCTTAAGAGGATAGGGTTTAAATATCGAGTCTTCATTTACAAAAAGCGAGGAGTCTGAATAATAATACTTTTGTGTTGCTGTATCATGGTTCCCAGGCTCTTTTAATGAACTGTCTGCTCCAAATACAAATACCGGTTTCTCCGTCAAAGCCATGTAAAGAAACGGAAAACCAAGGCTGTCGGCCTTTTGATACTGCTTAACAAGCGAAGTAGAATCGATTGCCCATTTACCAACGAGGCTGAATGTTGGTTTGTGAAAAACGCAGGCTGCAAATGCGATGAACGTTACTGCTATTAATATAGCAGCAGGAAAATACTTTTTCATGATGTTCAGTTTTTAATGTTTGAAGAAAATAGGCAGGCCTGCTGTATGAATACTTTTTTATGTGAAATAGTAACCCATGAGAGAGTTAAAAGTTGTAAGCAGTAAGTTATAAGTGAGAAGAACGTTCTTTGATGATGTAATAAAAAAAGGCACCGAACTGTGTTTTGCATTTCGATGCCTTAAAAAAATACTTTAAAGAATAATCAGCCGATCATCTTTATTTTGTTTCAGCCATTTCCATAATGATCTTCCATTCAGATTCTTTCACTGCGCCAACTGATAATCTTCCTAATCTTACCAGATCCATATCAGCCAAACGCTTATCCGCTTTGATCTGTACAAGGCTTACAGGTTTCTTTAGTTTTTTATAGGGTTTAAAATCCACCACCAGCCATGCGGGATCATCGGTAGTAGGATCCTGGTATGATTCTTTCACCACTTTGGCTATCGCAACGATCTCCATTCCTTCATTGCTGTGGTACCAGAAAGCAAGATCGCCTTTCTTCATTGCGCGGAGGTTATTACGCGCCGCATAATTGCGGACACCGTTCCAGAATGTGCCGCCTTCTTTTTCAAACTGTTCCCAACTGTATGCAGATGGTTCGGATTTGATTAACCAGTAGTTCATGGTAATTAGTAATTAATAATTAGTAGTTAGTTTTTCTTAATCGATCAATTAGCTTTTATTGTATTGATGATGGCGGTTAATAGTTTTATCAGTTCCTCGCAATCGGTGCATAATGAATCTGCAAGTTTATTGTCCAAGATACTACTATCCCGTAATAATTTAATCCAGTAGCGTGTTTCTCTTGCTTCTTTGTAAGCAATGCCCAGCTTTGCTTTAAAATCTTTTCTTGATGACCCGCCAGCCGCTTCTTCTATATTAGCGCCTATCGAAGTTCCGGAGCGAACAATTTGCGCCGACAAATGATATTCCTTTTTTCATTCCGCAAATAAACATACAGTTTCACTATCCTCAGTGCAAACAGGTAACTCTTATCAAGCACAACATTATTACCAGCCATAAAAAAGCATTTACCCAAAATAGTAAATGCTGCCAATCAAAAAATCAGGTATTAACCGCAACAAATGGCCCTTCAATTATTAATTATTAACTACTAATTACTAATTAAAACTACCATCCGCTTGCCAACACATCCGCCAAATGCATCACGGTCAATCCTGCATGTTTGTGTTTATTGCAACCGTCGATATGCATGAGGCAACTCATATCTGTGCTGATAATATATTCCGCACCTGTTGCCGTTGCATTGGTTATTTTCTGATCGCCCATGGCGATGCTGATGGGCTCGAATTTTACAGCAAAGGTTCCGCCAAAACCGCAGCAGGTTTCTACATCATTCATTTCAACTATTTCCAGGCCTTTTACTTTACTGAGCAACTGGCGCGGTTCCGGTTTTATTTTGCATTCACGTAATGCGGCACAACTGTCGTGGTAAGTGGCTTTGCCAGTGAAGCTGGCGCCAAGGTCGTCGATCTTTAGAATATGGATCAGGAACTCGGAAAACTCAAAGATCCTTTCCGCTGTTTTTTTTGCAATCGCTGCAGACGAGGAATCTTCAAATAATTTCGCATAATAATTTCGTACAAACCCAACACAACTTGCACTTGGTGCAACAATATAATCCGAGCCCGAAAAATCAGTCAAGAATTTATTACAAACTTCTTTTGCTTCGCCCCAGAAACCTGCATTAAAGGCAGGTTGCCCGCAGCAGGTTTGCGATGTGTTGTATGATACCGTGCAGCCCGCTTTCTCCAGAACCTTTACCATATTGAATGCAACAGTTGGATATAACTGGTCAACAAAACAGGGTATGAATAACTGTACGTTCATAATGGTCGGTAGAAGTGATCTATTTTAATTTCCTGTTTAAAGCTATCATTTTTATGGCAGTGATGGCAGCTTCTTCGCCTTTGTGCCCATGTTTTCCGCCAATGCGTTCGAGCGCCTGCTGTTCGTTGTCAACGGTGAGTACGCCAAATATCACCGGTACGTCCAGTGATAAATTCAATTGCACCACGCCATCTGTTACGGCTTTGCATACATAATCAAAATGCGGCGTATCGCCCCTGATCACAGTGCCCAGTACAATGTATGCATCAGGTGGTGTTTCACAATACGTGTAATGATTTTTAATCGTAAATGGAATTTCAAATGCGCCGGGCACAGTGAATGTTTTACTATTTACCTTATTTACTTTACATACCTTTTTTACGCCCGCCTCCAGTTTATTTACAATCGCAGCGTTCCACTCTGTTTTAATAATAACAACAAAGGCATCCTTTAACTTCGGGATGCCTTTGTTTACTGATGTATTGCCTTTAGTAGCCATCTACATTATTAATTTTTTTCTATGCTCAAACGATAAATATATTTATCAGCCTGGTAACCTTTATCGGTCTTTGGAAATTTCTCTTTCAGTTCTTTGTACAGATCCAGCGCTTCTTTTGTTTTACCGCTTGTTTCCGACAGCAGGGCTGCACGGAATAAATATTCTGAAGAATTGGCTTCGTCTTTATCAAAAGCTGTGGATGCTTTTTTATAGCTGTCTATGGCTTCGTCTTTTTTGTTCAGTTCAGAATATGCATCACCTAAAAGGCCATAAGCCATCAACTGTACCTGGCCCGCATCTGTTGAAAAATCTTTTAAGTATTTAACGGCGTTATTAAAATCGCCGAGTTTGAGGTAACTCACACCTGCATAATATTTGCAGAGGTTGGCAGCTTTGGTTCCTCCGTAATTATTGAGTACATATAAAACGCCGCGGCTCTGTCCATCACCATTCAATACAAGGTTAGATGAATCTGCTGCAAAATATTGCTGCGCTTTGAAAAGCGCATCAGATGCTTTTTCTTCCTTCGGTGTAAGGATATATTCTTTATATCCATACCAGCCGCCAACAACAATTACAACAACCGCTGCAACTATCAAAACCGGTTTCTGATATCTTGCCCAAAAACCCTGCATCTTTACAAGGGCCTCATTCTTTTCTTCACTCATACTGTTTGTTTAAAATTAAAATGGTAAATAAAATTGGTATGGTTTAATCAATATCGAACACATAGTCTTTGTCGATATACACATCTTTTAATAATTCGTCATCATTTGGCCATGGGCTCTCTTCTGCAAATTTCACGCTTTCCTCAACCACATGGCCGATACGGTCATCTATCGCTTTCAGATCGGCTTCACTGGCGTATTTGTTGGTAAGAATGGTTGCTTTTACTTTATTGATCGGATCCTGATCCTTGTATTCATCCACTTCTTCTTTAGAGCGGTATTTCTGCGGGTCTGAGATAGAGTGCCCTTTATAACGGTAGGTTTTCAGTTCAAGCAGTGTTGGTCCATCTCCTTCGCGTGCTCTTTTTACAGCACGGGCAACGCTTTCATGAACGTTTTCGGGTGTCATGCCATCAACCTTATCGGCCGGCATTTCGTATGCATCGGCCAGTTTATAAATATCCACTACGTTACTGGTTCGTTCAACCGAAGTACCCATTGCGTAATTATTGTTCTCGCAGATAAAGATCACAGGCAGCTTCCATAACATGGCCAGGTTAAAGGTTTCATGTAAGATACCCTGGCGTGCGGCGCCGTCTCCAAAAAAACAAAGCACTACATTATCCGTTCCTT
>JABDAP010000054.1 GCA_013289065.1 Bacteroidota bacterium
TCGGCCCGCATATAAATTATTTTCTTACAGCTGCATCGCAACAGCCGGGTAATACAGATCAGCATTTGATCAGAACAGCAGTAAAAGCAACATTCATCATTCGCGGAAAGAAAAAATAGCACAACGCGTTATGGTTATATGCGATGCGGTACATCGATAAAAGAGAGGTTTCGCCGTATGCCTTCATACTTACTACGTTTCAGCGGCGAGTCTTTAAAAATGATTTTAAATGCATCTTCACTCATAGCTTCCCATTCTTTGGTTGACAGGTTTAGGATTTCCGGTATCGGCGTAAAACTGATCTCTTCATTTGGCGAACTGAAACGGTTCCATGGGCAAACATCCTGGCAGGTATCGCAACCAAAAAGCCAGTTGTCAAATTTGCCTTTCATTTCCCCGGGTATCAATGCATCTTTTAATTCGATCGTAAAATAGCTGATGCATTTGCTTCCGTCTACTACTTTGTTATCCAGTATTGCATCGGTAGGGCAGGCATCGATACATTTACGGCAGGTGCCGCAAAAATCTTTTGCAAAAGGATCGTCATATAATAATTCTATATCAACGATCAGCGTAGCGATAAAATAAAAAGAACCATGTTGTTTATTGATCAGGTTGCCGTTCTTGCCGATCCAGCCTGCACCGGTCTTTACGGCCCATGTTCTTTCGAGCACCGGCGCCGAATCAACAAAACCGCGGCCATGTATCTCGCCAATCTGCTGATTAAGCGTTGTGAGAAATGTTTTTAGTTTTAAGCGGATCACTTCATGGTAGTCTTTGCCAAATGCATATTTGGCAATTTGAGGTGCATCAGTAGCCTGCTCTTCACCCGGAAAATAATTTTGTAAAAGTGTTATCACCGACTTCGCACCGGGCACCAGTTTGCGCGGATCGATACGAAGTTCAAAATGATTTTCCATGTACTGCATAGTGCCGTGCATGTCCTGCTTTAGCCAGGCTTCCAGCCGGCGTGCGTCCTCATCCAGTTTCTCTGCTTTGGCAATACCGCAATAAGAGAACCCCAGTTGTTGGGCCGTTTGTTTTACGATGTATGTATACTGATCCACCTGGGCCATAACAAATATTCTGCATTACTGCTAAGCTGCAAGTTCCCGTTTTTATCCTGCAAATAATATTAATTGAACACCGATTTTTATTATATTAGATAATCAGTTTAGCTCCCATGCTAAATATGTTTATTTCAAAACCAAAACTATCCGGCATGAGAGTATCTTTCATTGCCCTGGGCGTATTGTTTTTTATCAGTACGAAAACCATGGGCCAGCAAAAAGAGGGTATTAAATTCGGCAAGGTTACTGCTGCAGATTTCAAGATCACATCACCGGTAGTTGACACTAATGCGAACGCTGTCATCATTTCAGATATTGGCAGTACCGAATTTGTTGGCAATAACAGCGGCGATTTTACACTTGTTTTCAAACAATACAAAAGGATATGGCTGCGTAACCGCAATGCTTTCGATGCGGCCACGATACACGTACCCATCTATCTTGGGATCACGTATGATTCGCAGGAAAAATTTGAAGATTTTGAAGCGGCTACTTATAACCTCGAGAATGGCCAGGTAACAGAGACCAGGCTGGATAAGGCTGCAGTGTTCACTGAAAAAATAAACAAAGAACAAATTGAACGCAAATTCACTTTCCCTAACCTGAAAGAAGGCTGCATCATCGAATACAGGTATACGGTGAAGTCGCCTTTTTACCGGCACCTGCGTTCATGGTACTTTCAGGGCCAGTATCCTTGTTTATGGAGTGAATACAAAGTGATGATCCCACACATGTTCAATTATTTTGTGACACGAAGAGGATTGATCCCTTATACAATAGATAGTGTAAATAAAATATACAAAAATTATTCGATTGTAATCCCGGCGGCAGACGCTTTTTCAAGTTCTGATCATGTGATAGTTTCGGGCAATGCAAAATTTGCGATGTGGGCCATTAAAGATGTTCCTGCTTTTAAGACTGAGAGCTTTACTTCATCTGCCCTCAATTATATCAATGGGATCCAGTTCCTTTTACAATCGATCCAGTATTCTGATGATTATACAAAAATGTACATAAAAGACTGGATCAAAACAGCGGATGAGTTGATGAACGATCCTGATTTTGGTTTACAGCTCAAAGACAATAATACCTGGCTTAATGACCTCAGCCCGGCTATTTCCAAAGAACCCGATCCATTGGTAAAAGCAAAAAAAATATTTGAATATGTGCGTGACAATTTTACCTGCAATGATCACGATGCCTATTATCTTTCGCAACCTTTGAAAAAAACCTACCAGACTAAAGCAGGAAATATAATTGACATCAACCTTTTACTCACAGCTATCTTTATTAATCAGGGTTTTGATGCGCATCCGGTTCTTTTGAGCACACGGAGCAATGGTTTTGTAAACGAATCAACAGCTGTGTTGAACCAGTATAACTATGCTTTGTCAAGGATAAAAATAAACGATGACTATTACCTGCTTGATGCATCTTATAACCGCCTGGGCTTTGGAAGATTGCCTGAAGACTGTTACAATAATTCGGGCAGGGTAGTTGATAAACTTCCTGTGCTGGTCAGCCTTTCACCCGATTCATTACGTGAAGAAAAACAAACCAGCCTGTTTATTATAAATGGCGAAAAAGGAGGGCTTGAGGGTTCATTCAGTACAACGATGGGGCACTATGAATCGTATGCTGTTCGCGAAAAAATGATCAAGCTAAAAAAAGATGACCTGTTAAAAGAGATCAGAAAAGGAATGGCTGCAGAAGCAAAGATCCAGAACCTCGAAATAGACTCATTGAAATTATATGATGAGCCTCTGAATATCAAATATGATGTAACATTTGATTTTAACGGGGAAGACGTGATCTATTTCAATCCCTTACTGAACGAAGCAATGAAGCAAAACCCTTTCACTTCCGCAGACCGGGTTTATCCGGTTGAAATGCCTTATACAACGCATGAGGTATTTGTGCTGGATATGGAGATACCTAAAGGGTATGTGGTGGATGAACTGCCCAAATCAGTTCGGTACAAACTGAATGAAACCGAAGGCATGTTTGAATATATTTTTTCAAAATCGCCTGAGAAAGTGCAGATGCGCTGCAAGATAGATATTAACAAGGCAAACTTTGATAAAGAGGATTATGGGCCGTTGCGCGAGTTCTATTCTTTTATCATCAAGAAACAAAGTGAGCAGATCGTATTCAAGAAAATAAAACAATGATGAAGCCTTTTTTGATTTTCATTTTTTTGTCAGCGGCATTCGCCGTTACTGCACAGAACTATAATGTTAGTGCGATACCGGATTCGCTGAAAGAAAACGCCAATGCGGTTAAACGGATGGAAGAATTTCATGTGATCATAAAATCACTCGATAAAGTAATTGTAAAACACCGTTATGCCATTACCATATTAAATGAAAAAGGCGATGAATACGCTGAATACAGCAATAACTACAGCAGCCTGGAAGGCCTGAGCGATATTTCAGGTAATTTATATGATGCATCAGGAAAGAAGATACAGTCAGTTAAAAAGAAAGATATTTCTGATGTATCGATTGCCGATGGCGAAAGTTTAATGCTTGACGACAGGATCAAACGGCATAATTTCTATAACCGCCAATATCCCTACACCGTAGAATACGAAGATGAACAACAGGCAAAAGGGACATATTTTTTGCAATCATGGCATCCCGTTGAAGGCGATGAATTCTCTGTTGAACAGAGCCGTTATATCATCGAAGTGCCTGCGGGATATAAGCTTCGCTATAAACAATTGAATACTTCCCAGCAACCCGTTATCTCACAGAATTCGTATGCATGGGAACTGAAGAATTTCAAAGCCATTCAGTATGAACGTTACCGCCCATCGTTCAATTCTATTGCGCCATCTGTTTATGTGGGTGCTGATGATTTTTCTTTCGGCGGATACACGGGTAATATGAGTACATGGCTCGACTTCGGAAAATTCAATGTTACACTTAATAAAGGAAGGGATGTATTGCCCGATAACATAAAACAGGAAGTACACAAACTGGTTGACGGTATTCCGGGAAAAGAAGAAAAAGTAAAGATCTTATACGAATACCTGCAAAAGAATACACGATACATAGGGATACAACTGGGCATTGGCGGATGGCAGCCTTTTGATGCAAAATATGTGGCAACAAATAAATACGGCGATTGCAAAGCGCTGTCCAATTACATGGTAAGCCTTTTAAAAGAAGCAGGCATCAAGGCCAATTATGTATTGATCAGTGCGGGCACGGGCTACCGGAAACTGCAGGAAGATTTTCCGGCATCTTATTTCAATCACATTATAACCTGTGTGCCTAACGGAAAAGATTCAATATGGCTTGAATGTACCAGCCAGACAAAATCTGCAGGCTTTATGGGTTCATTTACCGGCGACCGCAAGGCATTGCTCATAGATGACGACGGGGGCCATGTTGTAAGCACGCCATTTTATACAGCAGAAGATAACCTGCAATCGCGCATCATTAACGCAGTAATAGATGCAGATGGCAATCTTGCAGCCGATGTAAATACACACTGTACAGGTTCGCAACAGGAACTGCAGCATTCGTTGATGCATGAAGCAACCAAAGAAGAACGCGATAAATACCTGAACAATGCGCTGAACCTGCCTACTTACCAGGTAACCAGATCGGATTATAAAGAAACGAAAGGCAGGATCCCGGTTGTTGATGAATACCTTCACGTAGTAGCACCGAACTATGTAACGGTATCGGGTAAGCGGATGTTTATTGAACCCAATCTTTTTAATAAAACCAGGCTTAAATTATCACCCGATGAACAAAGAAAGTTCCCGATAGAATTTTCTTCTTCCTATAAAGATGTGGATACGATCCATATTGTATTGCCAACCGGTTATAATATTGAAGCATTACCCAAAGATGTTTCCGTTAATAATGATTTCGGGCAGTACAGTATCCGTTTTAAAATAACCGACAATAATATTGATGTGATAAGAACAATGATCAGCAACCGTTCATTTTTTCAGGCAGACCGTTATTCCGAGCTCGTTAAATATTTTGATACACTCTATAAAGCCGACCACAGCCGCATCGTATTTGTAAAAAAAGAGAGTTGATCATTTACACTCAGAAGCTATCTGCTCATCGATCGTTTTTTTGATATCCATGTAAATATCTTTTCGCTCGTCGTTTAGCGTTCCTTTGGTAAAAAACACACAGGCATAACCACGGCATTTATCTATCATGGGCCAGATGCCGTTAAATCCGGGGCTTGCCAGTACGGTTCCGCTGCCATTCTCATCTGCTTCCAGGATCCATTGCCCGAAACCGTAACTAAAACCTTCTGCTCCTTTGGGTGCATATTTGATCATTGGCGGCGTGGTGTGTACCATCTGCATATCGGCAATGGCCTTCTCGCTTAATATTCTTTTTCCGTTGAACATTCCTTTATTCAATATCATGATCAGAAAATTCATATAATCGCTCGCGGTTGATATGGCGCCGGTTGATGGATTTACCGCACTGAAGCTGGCAAAGCTTGTATTGCGCATCATCAGCGGGCGGGTAATATGTTCCTGCATCAGTTGCTCAAAACTTCTTTTGGTTACTATTTCCAGCACACGGCCTGCAATATCCAAACCAACATTGCTGTAACGGAACTCGAGGCCAGGGTTTGCAAGGGTTTCTTTTTTTGAAGCAAATTCATCCACCTCTTCTTCGAGCGATGCAAATTTTTTCTTGCCAAATAAACCACCTGAATGAACAGGTTCGGATTCAATTCCCGTTAAATGCGCCAGGCAATCTTTGATGGTGATATATCCCTTCATGTATTTGCTGTAAACGGGGATGTATTTACTTATCTTATCATCTAATGAAATTTTGCCGGCATCAACAAAACTCATTACAAGCGCAGCGCTGAGCCATTGGCAGGCGCCGGCAATAGGCACCTGTGTTTTTACATTGAATTCTGTGCCGATCGCTTTCTGGTAAATTACCTTGTCGCCTTTATAGATCATGGCAACCACGTAACCGCCCAGTTCTTTTTTTGCAGTCTCCAGTTTTTGGTCAACACCCGGAAAACTCATCTGCGCGTTGGCGAACTGAAAGAATAGCATACAAAACAATACAGCACTGACTTTTACGCAGGTGGAATGATTTTTTTGAGACATAATTACCGGATTTGATTGTTGGATTGTGGTTTGCGATCACTATTAAAGTTATTTGAAAATAGGTTTACAATAATACGATAAGGAGCTGAGTTTAACTTTCTGATTTCTGATTTCTGATTTCTGATTGCTGGGTTATTGCAGAACCCTGAAGTGTGCGACGCAACGAAGCCGAGTAAGGATTAAAAGCCAGGCCCACAGTAAACCAATAAACAACCAAACAAATAAACAAATAAACCAATAAAAGATATGAATACAAACAACTATACCATTAAAGCACAGGAAACCATTCAGGCCGCACAACAGGTGGCTTTTTAATAACGGCAACCCGAATATTGAAACCAATCACCTGTTAAAAGCTTTGCTGGCCGATAAAGACAGCCCGGTAGAATTTTTATTGAAACGGAACAATGTGAATGTTTCATTTACTGAAACAAAAGTGGATGAGAGCATTGCAAAATTACCAAAGATACAATCGGGCGAGCCGGCGCAAAATGTGAGCCGCGACCTGAACACTGTTTTCCTCAAAGCAAATAATGTGTTGAAAGAATTCAATGATGAATTTATCAGCACCGAACATTTATTGCTTGCATTGTTGCAGGTAAATGATGATACGGCCAAAACACTGAAAGCGGCCGGTCTTACTGAAAAAGGATTGATCACTGCCATCAAAGACCTGCGTAAGGGCGATACCATTCAATCGCAGACACAGGAAACACAGCTGAATATGCTGAATAAATTTGCCAAGAACCTGAATGAACTGGCAAGACAGGGAAAGTTAGACCCCGTGATCGGCCGTGATGAAGAGATCCGCAGAACATTACACATCTTAACAAGAAGAACAAAAAATAACCCGATACTCGTTGGAGAGCCGGGTGTTGGTAAAACAGCGATCGTGGAAGGCCTTGCTATGCGGATCATTAACGGCGATGTGCCGGATAACCTCAGGTCGAAAACAATTTTTGCATTGGATATGGGCCAGTTGATCGCCGGTGCAAAATACAAAGGCGAGTTTGAAGAACGTTTGAAAGGCGTTGTAAAAGAAGTGGCTACAAGCGACGGGGAAATTATCTTATTTATCGATGAGATCCATACATTGATCGGCGCCGGTGGCGGCGAAGGCGCGATGGATGCGGCCAATATTTTAAAACCCGCATTAGCCCGCGGCGAACTCCGCGCGATCGGTGCAACCACATTAAATGAATACCAGAAATATTTTGAAAAAGATAAAGCGCTTGAAAGGCGTTTTCAAAAAGTAATGATCAATGAACCCACGATGGAAGATGCGATCTCTATTTTGCGTGGGTTGAAAGACAGGTACGAAACGCATCACCATGTTCGTATCAAAGATGAAGCGATCATTGCTGCGGTTGAATTGTCTACAAGGTATATGACCGATCGTTTTTTACCCGATAAAGCCATTGATCTGATCGATGAAAGCGCGGCGAAACTTCGCCTCGAGATGAATTCGATGCCCGAAGAGCTGGATAAACTGGAAAGACAGATACGCCAGCTTGAAATTGAACGCGAAGCGATCAAACGTGAGAATGATAAAGCGAAACTGAAAGAATTAAATATTTCTATCAGCAACCTGAATGTTGAGCGCGACACATTAAAATCGAAATGGACTCAGGAAAAAGAGCTGGTTGAAAAAGTACAGAATGCAAAAGCGCAGATAGAAGACCTTAAACTGCAGGCCGAACAGGCAGAACGCAATGGCGAGTATGGAAAAGTTGCCGAGATACGATATGGCAAAGTAAAAGAACAGGAAACACTGATCAATGAAATAACGGCACAGATAGAAAGTTCTACCGATAAACGTTTGCTGAAAGAGGAAGTAGATGCGGAAGATATTGCAGCCAATGTTGCCAAAGCAACCGGTATACCTGTTGCAAAAATGCTGCAGAGCGAAAGAGAAAAATTATTGAACCTCGAAGATGAACTGCATGAAAGGGTAGTGGGCCAGGAAGAAGCGATCACTGCAGTGGCAGATGCGATACGCAGAAGCCGTGCGGGTTTGCAGGATCCTAAAAAACCGATCGGCTCGTTTATATTTCTCGGTACAACGGGTGTGGGTAAAACTGAGCTCGCCAAAGCGCTGGCGGAATATTTGTTTGATGATGAAAGCATGATGACGCGGATCGATATGAGCGAGTACCAGGAAAAACATACCGTATCACGTTTGGTGGGTGCGCCTCCGGGCTATGTGGGTTATGATGAAGGCGGACAGTTAACAGAAGCCGTTCGCCGCAAGCCTTACAGCGTTGTGTTACTGGATGAAATTGAAAAAGCACATCCTGATGTCTGGAATATTTTATTGCAGGTGCTGGATGACGGGCGTTTAACGGATAACAAAGGGCGTGTAGTGAATTTTAAAAACACCATCATCATCATGACGAGCAATATAGGCAGCCATTTGATACAGGATGCATTTGAAAAAGTGAATGAAGACAATGTAGAAGATGTTACCGAAAAAGCAAAAGTGCAAGTGATGAACCTGCTCCGGCAAACCATCCGCCCCGAATTTCTGAACCGTGTGGATGAGATCATCATGTTTAGCCCGCTGATGAAAAAACAGATCATGGGTATTGTTAAGATACAACTGGAAGGGTTAAAAAAATTAGTGGCGGATAATGGTATCACACTGCATTACAGCCCATACCTGCTTGAATTTTTGGCAGAGCAGGGATATGACCCGCAATTTGGTGCAAGGCCATTAAAAAGACTGATACAGAAACAGATTATTAATGCACTCAGTAAAAAAATACTGGCAGGAGATGTAGATAAGACAAAAACTGTTTTAGCAGATGTATTCGATGGAGTAGTGGTATTCAGAAATGAAGAAGATCATGTTGGAGTGAAGTAAGAACAAGTGAAGAGTGATAAAGGGCCAAAGTAATTTGGCCCTTTTTTTATGCGGTAAAGCGCTATTCAAATACAGAGAATCAATTCAGTTTGTCAAAATTTAATAGTGCAACGCGTTAAACAGTATAAACCGATTTTTCCTAACTTGATGCCAAATGATCATCATGAGAAAAATTACCTGCCTGTGTTTAGCTGTTATTTTAGTTGCATTTTCTGCGCACACACAAACTGTTCCTTACGGCAATAATAAATCTGTTGGTAAATATTACGATATCCGTGGTTTTAAAATGTATTGCGAAGTATATGGCGAGGGTGAACCCTTGCTCATCATCCATGGCAATGGCGGTTCGATCGCCAACTTTGTTTATAACATCCCTTATTTCTCCAAAAAATATAAAGTGATCATCGCTGACAGCCGCGCGCAAGGTAAATCCGCAGATCCCGGCGATTCGCTTACCTACGAAATGATGGCCGATGACTATGCCGGATTGTTAACAGCCATGAATGTGCCGTCAGCTTATGTTATCGGTTGGAGCGATGGCGGCATCAATGGATTATTACTTGCTTTGCGCCATCCTGAAAAAGTAAAAAAACTTGCTATTACCGGAACCAACCTGCAACCGGATACTACGGCAGTTTTTAAGGAAGTATGGGATATTGTTGAACCAGAATATAAAAAACTCAAAGCCTTATCCACCCGCACAGCTTCGCAAAAACAGGAATGGAAACTGGTGCGCCTCTTATGGGAGCAGCCACATATACCGGTTGCCTCACTCAGTAAAGTAAAGTGCCCCACATTGGTGATCGGCGGCGATCACGATGTGATAAGGGAAGAACATACTATGCTGATCTATCACAGCATCCCGCAGGCATATTTATGGATACTGCCTAATTCCGGACATAGTACGCCTGTTGTGTACAAAGATGTTTTTAATGCAACGGTAGATGAGTTTTTCAGTAAGCCATATCGAACAATTAAAAAAGAAGGAAGGTTTAACTGAGATCTTTTGTATGATCAAATTCATTGCTACAATAAAACAGTTTGCTGAGCAGGGCGAAAAAACCGGCTGGACATATATTGATATTCCGGAAGATCTGGCGCAGCAATTAAAGCCCGGTAATAAAAGATCATTTCGCGTTAAAGGTAAACTTGATAATTATGCAATCGCCGGTATTGCTTTATTGCCAATGGGCGCGGGCAGTTTTATCATGCCGCTGAATGCAGCCATGCGAAAAGGAATACATAAGAAAAAAGGCGGCATGCTGCAGGTTCAGTTAACAGTTGATACAAAACCATTGGAAGCGCCGGGTTTTATGGAATGCCTTGCCGATGAACCTAAAGCAAAAACTTTTTTTGAACAGCTAAAACCATCACACCGAAATTATTTTATTAAATGGATCGGTGGTGTAAAAACCGAAACAGCAGTTGCCAAAAGGATCGCGCAGGTTGTTACTGCTTTATCTCAACAACAGGATTTTGTTGCGATGATCCGTAGCCATAAAGCAGAAAAGGATAAAGATATTTTCAGGTAAGAAATAGTAGCCGCAGATCCGCAGATTATTAATCTGCGGATCTGCGGCTAAAAAAATTATAACTCTGAAAATTCGGCCGGGTTCATCAACATCGTATCATTCTTTGAAACGGTATGCAGGTATTCAGGTAGATCTTTCAGCTTTGTCCATTCAGGATCTGCACCAAAAACTTTCCAGTGTGCTTCACGTTCTGCACGGTTATTAAAACTTGTCATGTACATAAGATTGGGCATATGGCTTCCCGCAATCACTTCCGCATAAAATACCGCATTAAATGAGAGCCGTTTAAAGAGCGACACTTCACCGCCTTTGTTGAACATTTCTACTTTTCTACGGTAGAACTGTTCTGTCGGCCCTTCATAACTGCGCAGTTCATATATCCTGTCTGTTTTATTTCCTGTAAGCGCCGGGGCATTAAAAGAAGGCATCATCGGGAAAGCTTTTAACACAACCGTTTCAATGCGGTTGTAAGGAGAATCATTGTATGCTGCGTTCCAGTAACTGTCGCCATCTTTTGTTAATGCCTTATCATTTACCAGCAGGTCTTCAACAATACTTAATTTCTCGAGCGACCTGATCGGAATAAAAACAATTACTTTTTTGTCTTTCGCCGTATCATTTCCTACAGGATGATACACGCCTATTTTACCGATGCCGGCCCTGTGCAAAGCAGGCAGGTATGCTGCTTCAAGAAAATGATCCACACGTTTCACCTGTTCATTATTACCGAGACGATAGATCTTGATCTCGTAATAATCCCTGGTATCCGCTTTATACGTTTTCGCAAAGGCGAAAGAGCTGATCAATGCAAAAGCAATGAGTAATCCTGTTATCTTTTTCATGTTTATTTTTTTTATTCAGTATGCGTTAATCGATAAATTAAAATTGCTGCGCGTTGTACTAAGTAGGGAAATTCTTTCAGGTTGATCGTTTCTCCCGGCGCGTGCGCGCCTCGTCCTGATGCACCCAATCCATCAATACAGTCGAGGTATCCGGCAATGTATGAAATATCACCTGCGCCTCTTGAACCCGGGTCTCCTGCCTGTGTTGCGCCGATACCCATCGCCTGCGACACGCCATCTATCACCTGTAATATTTTATTGTTACCCTCAGTTGGTTCCATTGCCGGAATGCCATCCTGGAAACTGATCTCTGCTTTCGTGCCATTCAGATTTTGTGAAACGATCTTCCTCATTTTTTCACGCGCCGCTTCTTTCTGTACTTCCGTTAAAAAACGAAGGTCGCCGGTTACCATTACTTCAGGTGAAATGATATTTGTTTTCCCGATCGCTTCACCGGATGCTTTTTTATCATCGTACTGCATATCAGAGCCACCCACGATCAAACCCGGGTTGAAAGTTAAATATTTTTCAGCGCTTAATTCTTCGCGGAAACTATTTAAGATACGTGCAGCTTCATAAATGGCGCCATTGCCCGAACCTGCGCTGAATATGCCGGATGAATGCCCGGTTTTAGCCGTTACATGTAACTTCCAGCTGCTGGCGCCGCGGCGTGCGGTGGCAACGGTATTCAATCCCTGTGCACCTTCAAAGGCGAGTGCCACATCGCAATTTTGTGCGCGGTCAATAAAATCTTGCCGGCTAACACTGCTGGGTACGCCTGCTTTTTCTTCATCGCCGGTAAAGTAAACGGTTACAGAAGCATCGTTCAATAAACCCATCGACTGAAGCGATTGCAAAGCGAGTATAGCGATCACATCCCCGCCTTTCATATCATTTGCACCCTGGCCCGTTGCGGTAGAATCATTTAAAAGGGTGTAGGGAGAAAAAGGCATATCAGGTTCAAATACCGTATCGAGGTGGCCGATGATAAAAATTCTTTTTCCCTTTTTGCCTTTATGCGTAGCTACTAAATGCCCGGCCCTGTTGAGCGAATCGGGCAGCGTTATCCATTCAGTTGTAAAACCCGCTTTCGCAAATTCTTTGGTGAAAATATCACCCACTTTTTTTACGCCTGGCTTATTGAGTGTGCCGCTGTTGATATTGACCACATCAGCCAATAATTTTTCAGCATCAGTAATATGGAGGTTGATATAACTGATGATCTTTTTTTCAGCATCCGATAAAGGCTGTGAAAAAATTGTATTACAAATAAGCAACGCAGAAACAGCAGCGAGTATCTTTCTCATGAACATTGATTGTGTTAATGCCAAGATAAGTAAAAATGGAACGGGCGGCTTTTCTTCTTTAACAAACCATTAATAAACACTCAGCATGGTTCTTGTATCTATCAAAAAAATAAACAGGTTTTACCAAATACAGGATGCAAATGGAATAATGCTACGCTAAACCAACACAACATGAAAAACAAAAACATCATCCTCGTTGCCATAATGGCTATTGCTGTTTCCTTTGTAATGACAGCCTGTAACAAAAACACATCCGCAGAAGCGAATGCCGGCGGCACACAACAGTTCTCCATGTATCTCACCGACGGGCCGGGCCTATTCGATCATGTTTACATCGATATCCGCTCAGTAAAAGTTCTGGTGGATACCAGCGCCAACACACATATGCATGATGGTATGGATTGGGACCGCCGCGGAGCGAACGATCAGAGAAATGATTCTTCGCTTGTATGGCAGAACCTGAATATCACCGCAGGTGTGTATGATATTCTGCAATTCCGTAATGGCGCTGATACATTGTTTGCATCGGCAGGTATTACAAAAGGAGCCATTCGCCTGATCAAAATTGAGATCGGTACCAATAATTCTGTTGTGAAAGACAGTGTTACCTATCCTGTATCCATTCCTGCCGGCGCACTTAATTATGTATTGGTTAAACTCAGCGGAAACGAATGCGAACAATACCTGCCGGGCAAATCGCGCTTATGGCTCGACTTTGATATCACACGTTCAGTGATCGTAGATATCAATGGCAAGTTCTATTTACGTCCCGTATTCCATTTCTTTACAGTAAGTACAACAGGAAGTATTGCAGGAAGAGTGGGCCCGAGCAATGGTTTTGCTGTAGTAAGCATCTATAATTCGACAGATACTTCCTATGCATTACCGGACAGGGAAGGAAATTTTAAAGTAAAGGGATTGAAAGATGGTTCATATACCGTATTTGTAAATGCATCTAACGGATACATAGATCAAACGATCAATAATGTAACCGTAAAAGCACCGAATGAAACTTCTGTAGGAGTGATCACGCTCCATAAACAATAAAGAAAGTTCAAGTAGGAGAGTTAAAGGGAGGGGAGTAGCGATACTCCCTTTTTTTATGCATCTGCATGAATAATCAGCCGCATTGTTTGTACATTTCAGCATGCAAAACAACCGCTTTCTTTTATACGGGGCAAATGGTTATACGGGACAACTGATTGCTTCATTGGCTGCAGAATATGGGCTGAAACCAATACTGGCAGGGCGCAATGAAGCTGCTTTACAGGCAATGGCTTCTTCGTTGAATCTGTCGTATAAAGTAATAGACCTTTCCGATACCGACGCATTGCACGCTGCCTTAAATGAAGTGGACGTTGTGTTGCATGCAGCCGGGCCATTTGAGCATACCTGCAAAAAAATGATCCAGGCCTGTCTTAAAACACAAACCCATTATTTAGATATCAACGGCCAGATCAGTGTTTTTGAATTGGCCAAACATTGCGATTACAAGGCAAAAGAAGCAGGCATCATGGTGATGCCGGGTGTTGGGTTTGATGTGGTGCCAACCGATTGCACGGCATTATACCTAAAAAATAAATTACCCGATGCCACACATTTAAAACTTGCGTTTGCAATCATCGGTGGAAAATTATCCCATGGCACGGCATTAACCATGGCAGAAAACCTGGGCGAAGGCGGCGCAGTGAGGGAGAACGGAAAGATCATAAAAAAACCTTTGGGCCATAAAGGATTCTGGCTCGACTTCGGCATCAGGAAAATATTTGTGATGAGTATTCCCTGGGGAGATATTTCAACAGCTTATACCACAACCGGTATTCCGAATATTGAAACATACACTGCCATATCTCCCAAAACTTTTTCATTATTGAAGTGGCAGTTTTTATACAACTGGTTATTGCGTACTTCTTTTGTACGCAACCTCGCAAAGAAAAAGATCAAACAAAAACCCGCCGGGCCATCTGCTGAGATGCGCGAAAAAGCAATGGCCCTGGTATGGGGCGAAGTAACCAATGATGCCGGCGAAAAACGAACCGTTCGTTTGCAATGCCCCGAAGGTTATACACTAACAGCGGCCAGCAGCCTGCTGATCATCAAAAAAGTATTGAGCGGAAATTTTAAAACGGGCTACCAGACACCTGCCGGCGCTTATGGTGCAGATCTTATAATGGAAATACCCGGCGCAAAAAGAGAAGAGGATAAGATTTTTTAGTTTTTCACAAAAGAAAATATCATTTTCACAGAACATAATTAACGCAATGGCAACGAACCGCAAAGCCGCAATGGGATTTATTTTTATCACCCTGTTGATCGATATAACAGGATTCGGATTGATCATACCCGTAATGCCCAAACTGATCGAGCAACTGCTCGGTGTGTCAAGTATAAGCCTGGCTTCGCAATACGGTGGCTGGCTCACATTCGCGTATGCGTTCATGCAGTTTATTTTTGCACCGGTAATGGGTAACCTCAGCGATAGATACGGAAGAAGGCCGGTACTGTTATTTTCTTTATTTGGATTCGGGATCGATTATCTCTTTTTATCATTCGCGCCTTCTATTGCATGGTTATTTGTGGGAAGATTGATTGCAGGAATTACCGGTGCAAGTTTTACAACCGCATCAGCATACATTGCCGATATCAGTACACCCGAAAACCGCGCGCAAAATTTTGGAATGATCGGTGCCGCATTTGGTTTGGGTTTTATTATTGGGCCGCTGATCGGCGGACTGCTTGGCGAACTCGGCCCGCGTGTTCCGTTTATTGTTGCAGCCTGTCTTGCATTGGCCAACTGGTTATATGGCTATTTTGTTTTACCCGAATCATTGGATAAGGAACACCGCCGCCAGTTCGAGTGGCGCCGTGCAAATCCGTTGGGCTCTCTGTTGCAGTTAAAAAAATATCCGGGTGTTGCAGGATTGATCGTTTCGCTTGTATTGGTATATCTCGCGGCGCATGCCGTACAAAGCAACTGGAGTTTTTTCAATATTGAAAAATTTCAATGGACACCAAAGATGATCGGGATCTCGCTGGGTGTTGTTGGATTATTGGTAGGAGTGGTGCAGGGTGGTTTGATACGCATTGTTAATCCGAGGCTCGGCAATGAAAAAAGTGTGTATATCGGTTTGGGATTATATGCATTGGGGTTATTATTATTTGCATTTGCATCACAAAGCTGGATGATGTTTGTGTTTTTGATCCCGTATTGTTTGGGAGGGATCGCAGGGCCCGCATTGCAATCCATTATTTCCGGGCACGTGCCGCCAAATGAACAGGGAGAATTACAGGGGGCATTAACAAGTTTGATGAGCGCCACTTCCATTATCGGCCCGTTGATGATGACGAATCTCTTTGCCTATTTCACCGGCCCGAAAGCGCCTGTATATTTTCCCGGCGCCGCTTTTTTATTGGGCTCATTGTTTATGTTGCTGAGTACTATCTGGGCATATTATGCTTTGCGTGGAGAGAAAAAGCAGCCGGTTAAATGATGGCTAATAACCCGATCACACTTACCAGGTACACAATAAAAACAATTACTGAATCGATCCCCATCCGCAGGTATTGTTTTTTATTCCGCAGTATCATACCGATCAGGTAAATACCTGTCAGTAAAATTCCGATCCCTGTTAAATACATATCCGATGGTTTCAGTAAAGGAAGTATCGCATTGCCGCTGATGATCGAAGCAACCAGAAATAATACAGGCAAAAAAGCATTGCCGCCAAAAATATCACTCACCGCCATCTGGTAATCTTTGATCTTCGCAGAGGCAATGCCGGTAGATATTTCGGGCAATGCGGTTGATAATGCAAGGAATGTTGCGCCAAATAAAACGCCGCCCATATGGAACCTGTCTGCGAGTTGTTGCCCGGTTTCTTCCAATGCCCATCCTGCAATTAATGTTGCAATTGCACAGATCGAAAAAACCAGTATCGCTTTTTGAATAGAACTGAATGAAGCCGTTTTTTTATTTGCTTTCTCTTCCACAAACTCATGCGGATAAGCAGCTTTGCGCGGATGAGCGTTTGGGCCAACAGGTTGCTTGGATATAATATAAATACTGCCCAGCCATACAGCCAGTATCAGCCATTCAAAAGGTGTGGTGCGGAAAAATATCAGGTTGGGTGAGAATTGTTTTCCCAGCATCACGATCGTTAAAATAAAGATCAACGCAATGCCTTCGAGTAATAAAAGGTATGAGTTGCTTTTAAAAGTTAATGGCGCTGATTTGCCTACACCGAACACATCGATCAGTATCAGTACCACTGTTTGTATCGCAATGCCTCCGAGAATATTACTGATCGCCATATCCATTGCATTATTCGTTGCAGCAACCACTGTGATCGCAATTTCAGGCAGGTTGGTAACGATGGCAAGAAATACAAGCCCGCCAAATGCTTCGCCCAGTTTAAAATGTGTGGCGATATAATCTGTTGCATTCGTGATCCTTGTTCCCGCGATCCAGATGATAGCGGACGATGCAATAAAAAGAAAAATGAGTATAAGCGAAGAATAATTTTCCATCGTGATTGGTTTGGGCTGATTAAAGCTAAGCAAACATCGATGATGTGTTACTGTAATTTTTTTTCACCGCGGAGGCGGGAGGCGCGGAGAAATTTTCTTTTTACCCCGCCCCTAAAGGGGAGTTATAACTCCCCTTTAGGGGCGGGGGTAAAGCAGTTAAAACTATTTTATCTGAGAAGTAAACCAGCTATCCCTTATCCTCTTCATATCATCCGTTACTTCTTTACCCGAAGTTTCAAATGGCACCAGTGTAACACCGTTCTGTTGTTTTAAAACAAGTGTTGTCTTTTTTTCTTCGCCGCGGTGTTTATAAGTAACGGTAACAGCATCGCCTGGTTTTTTCTGCGACAGAAAATTATTTACATCGGCTGTACTTTTTACACCGGTATCGTCCAGCTTTAATACTTCATCATTTATATCAAGCCCCGCTTCATAAGCGGCGGTTCCCCTCACCGCAATTCAACGATGATCACTACAGGCCTCGCGAATTTTAACGGAGACAGGATGCTCGGTGTTTTCGCGCATGAATATTTTCATAACTGGAATGTAAAACGCATCAGGCCAAAAACAATCGAGCCATTCAATTTTGAGAAAAGCAATATGAGTCATGAATTGTGGTGTGCTGAAGGCTTTACACAATATTATGGCGAACTGATACTGAGCCGTGCGGGGTTACATAACAGTGCCAGCTTCCTGGCAACAGCGGGCCAACTGATCAATGCAAAACAGAATTCACCCGGTGCAAAATATTATTCGCCTGTACAGGCAAGCGACCATGCAGTGTTTGTTGATGCAGCAGTATCCATTGATAAAAATAATTATGCAAACATGTTTACATCATATTATACATATGGTGCAGCCATTGCATTAGCGCTTGACCTTGAGTTGCAGACACGTTATCATAAAACCATTGATGCCTATATGCAGGCCATGTGGAAACGTTTTGGCAAAACAGAGATCCCTTATACCGTTCCGTTAATGGAAGAAACGCTTGCAGGGATAAGCGATGCAA
>JABDAP010000055.1 GCA_013289065.1 Bacteroidota bacterium
TCTTCTGAAATTAATATTACTCGCATCCGCATTGTAAAAACCTTTGGCGCGTATTTCATCGAGCGCTTTTTCCAGTTCGTCGGGGTGTGTTTCTTTTAACAGGTAAGCGCAGCAACCGGCTTTGATCATATCAATGGGGGTTTTCATGATTTGACCGGGTTAATAGAAAGCGCTACCAGCTTCATTTCAGGATAATCTTTGCTTAACCATTTCGCTGTTTCAATTCCATTCATAACAGGCATATTCACGTCTATCAGCATAATAGCCGGAACTACGGGACATTGTACTATTTTTTCCTGGAGTTCTTTTCCGTTCAATGCTTCAGCAACTACATCGTACACCTGGAAACTTTTGAGCATCATGCTTAAAGATTTCAGGAACAACTGGTGATCATCAACAATGCCAATGGGGGTTTTCATGATTTGACCGGGTTAACAGGTAATTGAATGGTAACGGTTGTGCCTGCATCTTCAGCAGATTGCCACTGAACCGTTCCTTTAAGCAAATGTGTGCGGTGTTTGATATTTAAAAGCCCAACACTTTTTTTGGTAGAGGATTCATCGAATCCGGCGCCATCATCGGTTACTTTTATCGAAAGCCACTGTTCATCTTCTATTATGGTGATGTCGATATTTTTTGCACGCCCGTGTTTAATGGCATTCTGCAATACTTCCTGCACAATACGAAAAAGGATGATCTGCTCATCGGCCTTTAGCGACAGCATTTCAGGGCGTAATAATTGTATCAGCAAACTTTTTGCTGCATTGATGCGGGCGATCTCTCCTTCGAGGTTCTCAATAAAATTAAATTGCTGTATCCATTCTTTATTCATTGCTTTTGATAATGAGCGGATCTCCTGTATGGCTTTGGCCAGCGTATCGTCGGCCATGGTAAGTGTTTCCGGAGATTCCGGCAGTGCACGTTGGGTAAGGCCGATAAGCAGTTTGGTGCTGTTTAACAGCTGGCCAACATTATCATGAATTTCGATGCTTAGCTGGTTAAGTGTTTCTTCCTGTGTTTCTAATTGTGATTGTAACAGTTGTTTTTCAAAATCGGCCTCCATGGTTTCTTTTTCTTTCAGGTGCTTAAGATCCCTTTTGAGATAAGCCACTACCAGCACAACAATAAAAAGCGTGATCAGGAGCAACAGGATCGACACCCCCAGGATGATGCTTATGTTTTCTGATAGTTTTTGCATGTAAGGCCGTAAATCGTGTAAATACAGAAAATGGTTAAGAGCAAATTATGAAACCGCCAGAGGATGCCAACCGCATTGTCTTGCTGCACGATCAGGTACTTGTAAGAGATAAATATAAAAAAACTACCTGTATAGTAAGTAAAAAGGCCCATAACGATCCAGAAGAAAGCAGTATTGGTTAAACCGGGTTGCTTATTATCTTTTACCAGCCGCCAGTAAAAAAAGATCAGGCAATAGCTGATGATAACAAAACTGCCTACAGCAGAAAGTACGCTGTTATAACTTCTTATTCCATCTCCCTTTGCAACGGAATAGCCGGCACAAATAATAAATAACAAAGCCGCTGCGGGTACAACCTTCCTGATAGCTGAATTGATGACTCTGTAAAAAAGTGCAGATAGAATGATAAACGAAAGGATCACATTAACTGCATAAGCAGAGTAATTGACCACATCAAATTTTTCCATGATCGATGCGGCAAGATTGGTTACAAACTGCGTGCAAACGAACCAGAAAATATACAGGAGCTCCCTTGATAATTTTTTAAACGGCTTTATAAAGAACAGCAAGGTTAATAAAGGAGCCCCCGTATCAATGTAATTAAGTATGGTAATAATGATTTTCAAACAAATTCTTGAGCCGTTTGTAATTAGGAATGGATGGATAACCGTTCGGGATTATCCGCCGTTGCCGCTGTCATCAGTGCAACCCGGAGGGTACGGACAACCGTCGATGCTTCCGTCGCCGGGGCCGCCTAATATTTTACCACCCTTTGTTGCTTTCGGTTTGGCTTTTGAAACACGGTCAACCCTTGCTTTGATGTTTACCACGTTTACTTTTTTTCCGTTCGACAGTTTTGTGGAAACGATCTCCTGCGAAACAATGACCCCTTTGGCGCCCGGATGGCGGTTCAATAAACTTACCAGCTGGTCGCTTCTGAAGTAGAACTCGATAATGCATTCTTTTGCCATGGTTGTTAGTTTTGGTTTAATTAAAAGAGTATCAAATATTACATTAAATAATGGTAATGTACACGGGGTTTTTCTAAAAAAAATACGGGAAATTTCCCGGCTGCAGAATAAAGTATACCCCACTCAAAATTTTTATATTACCCGCTACAAAATCCTTGCGCAAATATCCTGATTCGAGGATCGCATGTTTTGCATAAGATCATTATCTTGACATCCTATTCACCACTCCAGCTTACCATCAGTTTATGCAAACAGAAAATATTTCCGGTAAACGTCTCAGGGCGATCCTGAGTGGCTCTATAGGTAACCTGGTTGAATGGTACGACTGGTATGCATACGCTGCATTCTCTTTATACTTTGCCCCGGTATTTTTTCCCGGTAAAGATGCAACGGCAAACCTGTTAAACACAGCGGGTATCTTTGCAGTTGGCTTTTTAATGCGGCCGATCGGCGGATGGTTGTTCGGAAGCCTTGCCGACCGCAAAGGAAGAAAATGGGCGATGACATTATCGGTGCTGCTCATGTCGTTTGGCTCTTTGATGATCGCGGTTACGCCATCTTATAACAGCATTGGTATTGCCGCCCCGGTTTTATTATTACTCGCAAGATTGTTACAGGGATTAAGTGTTGGCGGCGAATACGGAACAGCGGCTACCTATCTAAGTGAAATGGCTGGCAAAGGAAGAAGAGGTTTTTATTCCAGTTTTCAATATGTAACATTGATCGGCGGGCAACTGATCGCTGTTGGCGTACAGTTGTTATTGCAGAATTTATTTCTTACAACAGAACAGATGCAGAACTGGGGCTGGCGCATTCCTTTTTTTATCGGTGCGATGTTATCGCTGATCGCGTTTTATTTGCGGAGAAATATGGCTGAAACAGAAGCGTTTCAAAAAACCAAAACCGTTGAAGAAAATAAAAAAGGATCCATCAAAGAATTACTCCATCATCCGCGGGCCGTACTTATGGTTGCCGGTTTAACGCTTGGCGGCACTATTGCATTTTATACATACACAACATACATGCAAAAATTTCTGGTGAACACGGTTCATCTCACCAAGAGCCAGTCAACATTGCTCACCTTTGTTTCGTTGCTGATCTATGCATGTGTGCAACCATTATTTGGATTATTATCTGATAAGATAGGCCGCCGCCCATTACTGATCGGTTTTGGCATACTCGGAACGGTTTGCACGGTTCCGATCCTTACCGTTCTGAGCCATACAAAAGACCAACTCTTTATTTTTTTATTGATGATGGCGGCACTGTTGATCGTAAGCGGCTACACTTCTATCAACGCAGTAGTAAAAGCGGAATTGTTTCCCGCAAAGATCCGCGCATTGGGTGTTGGGTTTCCTTACTCTGTTACGGTTGCTTTGTTTGGCGGAACGGCGGAATATTTTGCATTGTGGTTCAAAAATGCAGGAAATGAATCGGGGTATTATTGGTATACAACAGCCTGTATATTTGTTTCATTACTCGTTTATGTGTTTATGCGGGATACAAAAGCAACGTCTTTAATTGAGAGAGAAGTTTGATTTGTTTTCTCTTTTTACCCCTGTCCCTAAAGGGGTTCTTTTATTTCCCCTTTAGGGGCAGGGGTAAAAGAAAACTCAAAAATTAATCTTCTTGAAAAATAGTTTATTTAAACAACTGATACACCAGTAAACTCATCAGATACGCTAACCCCGTCATATACACAAACTGGAACGCGGGCCATTTCCAGGTGCGGGTTTCGCGTTTTACTACGGCGAGTGTGCTCATACATTGCATTGCAAGCACATAAAAGATCATCAACGATAAAGCCGCAGGAAGCGTGTACACTTTTCTTCCGTCAGGATGCGTGGCAGCCTCCATTTTTTGCCGCAACGAACTGTTGTCATTTTCTTCTACACTATATAAGGTAGCCATCGTTCCAACAAACACCTCCCTTGCTGCAAATGATGTGATGAGTGCAATGCCGATCTTCCAGTCGTACCCCAACGGAGCAATAACAGGCTCGATGGCCTTGCCCAGTATGCCTGCGTAAGAATTTTGTAATTTTTCGGACGAGAAATGTTTTTGCAACGAATCTTTTTTTGCCGGCTGTTGCTGTATCAACACAGCATATTTGTCTTCCACTTTTTGTATCCTGTTACCGGGGCCGAAGGAACTGAGGAACCATAATAACATGCTGATCATGATAATTACGCGCCCCGCATCGAACACAAAAATCTTTGCTTTCTCAACCATGGTGATCCCCACATTCTTCCAGCGTGGTGCGCGGTAAATAGGAAGTTCGAGGATAAAAAAACTTTTCTCTTTTATTTTGATGAACCACTTCATCACATAACTAACGATCAATGCCATGGCGGTGCCGAGAAAATATAAACCCATCATCACCAATCCCTGTACACTTAAAAAACCGAAATAATATTTATCATCGATCACCAGGGAAATTAAAATAGTATACACCGGCAAACGCGCACTGCAACTCATCAATGGCGTGATCAGAATCGTAAGCAGTCTTTCTTTCTTATTTTCAATATTCCTCGCACTCATGATCGCGGGAACGGCGCATGCAAAACCACTGATCATGGGCATCACGCTTTTTCCGTTCAACCCAACTTTACGCATGAGCTTATCGCTTAAGAAACTGATGCGTGCCATGTAACCGGTGTCTTCCAGTACGGTGATCAACCCAAACAATATCATGATCTGCGGAACAAAAACGAGTATGCCACTGAGCCCGGCTAAGAATCCATTTACCAGCAGATCACTCCACCATGCTTTTGGCAACTGGTGATTAAGCCAGAATGCGATCTCTTTAAACCCCCATTCGATCCCATCCATCGGGAAACGTGCGAGCCAGAAAATACTTTGAAACAGCAAAAACAAAACAACCAGCAATATCACATAACCCCAGACACGGTCGAGCAATAAATTATCGAGCCTGTCTGTAAACATCTTTTTTTCCAGCGGCCCCGTTTCAACCACATGTTGCTGCATGATCTGCCTGATGCGCGTATAACGCTGCATGATCTCTTCGGCCTGTGTTTTGGTTGGATTGAACTTATTATCGGCCTCGATCTGTTCGATCGCGTTTTGCTGTTGTGTGCTGAGCGGAAAATTTTCGTGGTTGATCAGATAATGGATACCGGCATAATCGCTCAGTTGCGGAAACAATTGCTGAACACTTTCAACAGAAGCTGCAGCTAATTTTTTTGTGTTCATAAAATCCCTTGCATATGTGCGCGGATTTTTTTTAACAACCTGTGCCAGAACTTTTTTCAATTCAACCAACCCTTTATTCTTTCGCGGGTTAACTGCAACAACAGGAATACCCAGTTCAGCTTCCAGGCCGCCGATATCTATTTTGATATCTTTTTTTGCGGCAATATCATTCATCGTCAAAGCCATCACCACCGGAATTTTCAGGTCGATGATCTGGCTGCAGAACAATAGATTCCTTTTGAGGTTGCTTGCATCGGCCACCAAAAGCACTACATCTGCTTTAATGTCTTTATCGGCGCCCATCAATACTTTATATGCCACCCATTCATCAGACCTGCGCGGGTATAAACTATAGGTGCCGGGAAGGTCGATGAGCTCTGCAGGAAGATTTTGCTCGAGTGTGATATGCCCGGTTTTTTTATCAACTGTAACACCGGGAAAATTGCCCACTTTCTGGTTAAGGCCCGTAAGCGCATTGAACAGCGAAGTTTTACCGCTGTTGGGGTTACCGACTAATGCAATATGTAAGGCAGATTTCGACAAATAATAGCAATGCCTGCAAAAGTAAATGCAAACAACGGGCACGGGTTACGAGATCGGGAAGAGAATGTTCAATGAATTTACAAAGCCATAACGTTCCAAAGCATACATCCGCTTATTTTTGCAGGCATTAATTGATGTTGTATGAAAAAAATGTTGCTGTTGCTGGTTCTTGTTCCCGTGCTTTCCTGGTCGCAAAGTAAAAAGAAAAAAAAGCAGGCCGAAGAAAAAGCCAATGCAGAACTGGTTGCCAACATTACTGCTCACGTTCAATATCTCGCAGATGATAAACTGGAAGGCCGCCGCGCCGGAACAAAAGGCGAAGAACTGGCCATGCAGTATATCATCGATCAATACAAACAAATGGGCCTCGAGCCAAAAGGCACCAATGGGTATGTGCAGGAATTCGAGATCAATGAAGGCAGGCAGATCGATGCCGTTACAGTATTAAAAGTAGATGGCAAAACACTTCTGTTGAATGAAGAATATTTTCCGCTGGCATTCAGTGCAACAAAAAATGTTACGGGCGCACCGGCCATTGCATTAAGTGAAGCAAAACAACCCTGGTTCAAAGACCTGAAAGATGTGCTGGAAGAAAATAAAACCAATCCGCATTTTGATGTGGAAGAAGAGATCAGAAAAACGGTTAATACGGTTGCTGCAAAAGGGGCAACAGCATTGTTTGTGTATAATACATCTGCACTCACAGATAATGTACAGTTTAACAAGAACGATAAAAGCGCCGCAGTAAACATCCCTGTGATCTATCTTACCAAAAACGGGGTTCAAAAATACTTTTCTGATAATTCAGCCACATTGGGTATAGAACTCAATGTTGGTTTTTCAGATAAAAAAAGAATGGCGAGAAATATTATCGGCATCATCAATAACAATGCTGCGAACACGGTGATACTCGGCGCGCATTATGACCATTTGGGATATGGCGAAGATAAAAATGCGTTGGATACAGGCCATCTCATTCATAACGGCGCCGATGATAATGCCAGTGGTACCGCGGCTTTGATAGAACTGGCACGTATGCTGAAAAAGAAAGCACCGGTAAATAACAATTATCTCATCATACATTTTTCAGGAGAAGAGCTGGGTTTGTTCGGAAGCAAATACTGGATCGAACATCCTACGGTTACTATCACACCCAACTATATGATCAATATGGATATGGTGGGCCGGTATGATACTTCGCATAAACTCATCATCGGCGGTTATGGCACATCGCCGGTTTGGGGTGACGTATTTGCCGCTGAAAAGAACGGGCTCGTTTTTAAATTCGACAGCACCGGAAGCGGGCCAAGCGACCATGCAAGTTTTTACAGAAAAGACATCCCGGTATTATTTCTTTTCACCGGCAGCCACAGCGATTACCACAAAGCAACCGACGACTGGAACAAAATAAATTATGAAGGCGAGAAAGACATTGTGAAAATGGTTTACCGCCTGATCGAAACAACAGACAGCAAAGGCAAACTGGCATTTACCAAAACCAACGACCCGCAACTCAGTGGCAGCAGGGGTTTTAAAGTAACACTGGGAGTGATACCTGATTATGGATTTACCGGAACCGGCGTTCGGATAGACGGGGTTAGCGCCGGCAAGACCGCAGAAAAAGCAGGTTTGCAGGCAGGCGATGTTTTATTACAACTCGGCGAATACAAATTTGTTGATGTAAAAAGTTATGGCGAAGTGCTTAACAAATTTAATAAAGGCGATAAAGTAAAACTTCGCATAAAAAGAGGGACGGAAGAAAAAGATTTTGATATCGTATTTTAGCAAACGTAAAACCACTGCATGAAACTACGTTTGAATGTAGATGAATTAAATGATGACTTCTTTGAAGACACACGTTTGCTCGGAATAACCGCACCCGTAAAAAATTACCAGTTCTGCATGCAGCTGAATAACCAGCTCGGTTACGATTTCAGGCTGAATACAGATACCGAGATACATATCCGCAAAAAAGACCGCAGCTATTATTTTTCAGTTTACCAATCCATCGAGCCCAATAGTTTTTTGGTACATTATTTATACCACAACCAGTTCGACGGCGAATACCTGCTACCCGAATTCAAACACATGGATTTTTTATGGCTCATGAAAGGCGACCTTGTTGACGAAGAAAAATGCGACTGGATAAAACAGGCCGTTAAAAGCATCGCCGGCGTACAAATGGTGGCAGAGCTTACGAATGAGCAGATAAAGAATAAGGGGAACATGGTTTTTTAGACCTTCATCTTTCACCCCTGCCCCTGAAGGGGAATGAGAATTGCAGTAAAAAATACAGAACCCCTTTAGGGGCAGGGGCAAAAAAGAAAACGCCCAATCTCCTTACTCAAAACATATAACCATGTGGACAGAAAAAAACAACACCCTTTACCAGAAATTCACCTTCAAAGATTTTTCTGAAGCGTTTGCGTTTATGACGAGGGTTGCACTCGCCGCAGAAAAAATGGATCATCATCCATCATGGACAAATACATGGAACACGGTTGAGATCTCATTGAATACGCATGATGCAGGAGATATTGTAACTGAAAAAGATCAGCAGCTTGCAAAAAAAATTGATAAGCTTGTTTCTTAGAATATTTAGCTGTGTAAAAATTGTTCGCCACAGATTCACAGATTAACACAGATCGTCAGTGCTGATCTGTGAATCTGTGGCGAAATAACTTTGATAGTTTCCAAACTGATACAATGCGCTAAAATTTATGGAATAACGGTAATAGTTTTTTCGCCAACACTTGTCATCACGCCAATCGGTTCCATAAAATCCGCCAATCCGAAATCCGTAAATATTTTTTTTACTTCTTCAACCGAATCAGCTGCAACTGCGATCAATAAACCGCCATTGGTTTGCGGGTCGGGTAAAACGGTAAACGCTTCCATCACATTAACGCCCGTTCCAAAACCAACTTTACTGCTGTAACTGTTCCAGTTGCGATACGTGGCATCAGGAACAATTCGTTGGGGAAGATATTCTTTTGCAGCTTCTAATATCGGTATTGTATGATAAGTAAGTTTGGCGCCAAGCCCGCTGCCCTCGGCCATTTCGAGTAAGTGGCCAAGCAAACCAAAGCCGGTAACATCCGTCATGGCATGCACGCCTTTTATCTTACCCAATGCTTCGCCAACTTTATTTAATGTGCCAAGCTGTTGCAGCATCAATGAAAGATGTTCTTCTTTCAAAACATCTCTTTTTTGTGCAGTTGCTAAAATGCCCACACCAAGCGGCTTGGTTAAAAACAATTGGTCGCCGGCCTGCGCAGTGTTATTTTTTTTCAAATGATCGATAGCAACCAATCCATTTACGGAAAGGCCGAATATAGGTTCGGGTGTATCGATGCTATGCCCGCCCGCTAATGGAATACCGGCTTCGATACAAATCTGCCGCGCACCTTCTAAAACCTGTTGTGCAAGTTCGGCGGGTAATTTATCAACCGGCCATCCCAATATCGCAATCGCAAGTAAGGGTTTACCACCCATAGCATACACATCGCTGATAGCATTGGCGCCGGCTATCCTGCCAAAAGCAAAAGCATCATCCACAATAGGCGTAAAAAAATCAGTGGTACTGATAAGTGCGTTACCATTGCCCAGGTCGTACACAGCTGCATCATCTTTACTGCCGTTGCCAACGAGTAATTGTTTGTAGCCGGTTGATGGTGTATTGCTTTGTAATATCTTATCCAGAACAGCCGGGGCAATTTTACAGCCGCAGCCGGCGCCATGCGAAAATTGCGTGAGTTTTACAGGATCCATTTTTTTAGAATCAGAATATAAATGATGCCTGCAAAGTACAATGGAAAGACAAAAAAGAAACAGGGAAGTATATAAATGAAGAAAGCTGCAGTAGATGCAGCTCTCTTACCCCCAATTATTACTGTTAAGTAATGTATGTAAGTTGGTTTTTTATATGATCGCCTTTCCCGGTTTTTTACCGGAACCCCGTTTTATCCCATGAAACCAAGGGTTTATTTATTAAAGGATGTAATTACTTAAAAATAAAGATACACATGCACCCAAATGAATATATCACGATGAGCCGTTAACTTTAAAAACGTTTTCAAGAAACTGCCACCGGCTAATGCGAAGCATAACAGTTATCATAACGCTATTTTTCTTCTCTCATCTCAACGCACAGTTTCCGTACGTTAAAAAACTCAGCTATCCTGAACAGTTGCCCACGCAGGTTGTGTATGATATGATCACAGATACCAAAGGGTATATCTGGCTCGGCACAGATAAAGGCCTGTATAGATTTAACGGAAGAACATTCGTGCCTGTTCCTTTTGATAATACTTCTTCTAAAAACGTAAGCTATTTACAGGAAGATGATAAAGGCACCATGTGGTGCATGAATTTTTATAACCAGTTATTTTACTTTCAGAAAGATACCCTGCGCAAATTCAATGTCGATTATACCTCTATCCACAACCCGGTTACTTTTAATAATGTATCTGTAGGCTCTGACAGGGTATGGTTTCATTCATTCAATAATATTTATGAGATCGGTAAAGCATCGGGTAAAATTGTAAAAACGATCCCATCTCCTGGAACCTACAAACAGATCGTCGCTTCTGTTAATGATGGAGATGCCTATTATGCATTTGCACACAGCGGCTATCTGTATTCCAATATCAATGGCGGATGGAATAATATCAGGCAGCTCTATAACGACATCAAATTCATCAAACGCAGAGGAAGTGTGATCGGGCTGGGCACAGGTTATGAAAGAGGCAATCCGTTTGAGATCATCGATAAAAAATGCGTTTTACTAAAAGCACCCGACCTGCCCGCAGATGCTTATATATTACAGGGCGTATGCATCGATAATAATGAATACTGGCTATGTACACAGAACGGCGCCTACCGATGGAACAAAGAAACGGGTGAAACCAAATGCTATTTTCCAAACAAACGTGTTTCAGATGTTGTAAAGGACTACCAGGGAAATTACTGGTTCAGTACGCTCGACGATGGAGTGTTCGTGTGCCCGTCTTTATACAATTCATTATTAAAAATATTTAATGATCCGTTACTTGATAATTTCACACGCTTACAGGCTTTACCCAACGGGGAAATAGTTACGGGTAATAGCCAGGGGTTAATGGCAAAGTTGAATCTCATTAACGGGGAAGTATTCGAATATCATCTTTCCAAGCAGCGGCAAACAGAATTTATCAGTTATGATACGATCGATAAAGTTATTTTTTCCAACAGGGGTGTATTTAAACCTGATCAAAAAGATCCGCTGGAATCTGTTGATTACAGTAAAGGCGTTGCACGCGATAAATTCGGTAACCTGATCGTTGCTGTGTTTAACAGCTCTTTTCTGCTGAATGATCATTTTTCCTCAAAAGATCGCCTGCCGGTTGGCAACTGTCCGTTGTACAAAAAACTGGAGTATGCAAAAGCTATGCACGACGGAACACTCCTGGCCAGTATGATCCGGTTCAAAAGAAGCCTCTCAGTACATAGTTCGATCAATAAAGAAGGTTTCTGGATCGGGTATGAAGATGGATTATACGAATACCATTACGACGGAACCATAAAAATATTGAAAGATGAAAATGGCCAGCCGGCCATAGCCCAGTCATTACAACAACAGCCCGACGGCAGCCTCGTTGTTGGCTCTTCAACAAAAGGCGTGATGATATTTAAAAACGGTACGATCTTAAAAACATACAATGAAAAGAACGGACTCAGTAGTGTGTACGTAAGAAAGATACTCAGGCAGGATAATGATATATGGGTGCTGACCGATGCGGGCCTCGACCGGATCGATGTTTCAAACGGTTCCATCACCAACTACCTGGAAGAGTATGGGCTCAGTAATATCATTATCAACGATTTTTTTATTGATAATGGTAAAGTATTACTTGCTACACCTACCGGCATTCTCATGCGGTATAATTTGCCGCGTAATGTCAATTTCGAAATAAAATTTCCTTTGCTGAAAGCAACCAGTAACGGAATGGATATAGGCGATGGTTCAACATTGCCGGACAATACAAAAGATATTGTTTTTTATTACGAAGCATTGCATTATTTATCCACCACAGCACTTACCTATCAATACCGGTTAAGAGAGCTTGATACCGTCTGGCGCCCTGCAGGTAATTTTAATAACCAGCTTGCATTTAACCGTTTATCGCCCGGAAAATACATCTTCGAAATAAAAGCAACAGCAGGATCTAATTACAAAAGCGTAACCAAAATTTTTTCTTTTACGGTACCAAGGCCGTTCTGGCAAAAAGCAGGTTTTTTTATTGTTGCATTGCTCTGTATATTCTTGTTACTATGGCTTCTTCTGCGGCAATGGAAAAGAAGTTTGCTGCGCAGGCAAACCATTAAAGAGCAGTTATTAAAAAGCCAGCTTGTTGCATTGCGTGCACAAATGAACCCGCATTTTTTATATAATGTACTTAATACGGTTCAGGGGCTTGTTTATGGAAACAGGAAAACAGAAGCCGGAGAACTGCTTGGCAACTTCAGCGACCTGATGCGAAAAACATTACAGGCAAGTGATAAACAGTTGTTGCCGCTGAAAGATGAGATTGAAAATATCCGCCTGTACCTGGAACTGGAGAAGGCAAGATTTGATGAAGGCTTTACTTATGATATTGAAATTGAAAGCATTGATGATATGTCTGCCATATATATTCCTTCTTTAATGCTGCAGCCTTTTGCAGAAAATTCTGTGAAGCACGGACTGATGCATAAACAGGGCCCCAAAAAAATAGAGATCCGTTTTACAAAAGAAGCAGGCGGGCTGAATGTTGTGATCGATGATAATGGTATAGGGCGCATACAATCTATGGAGATCAACCAGCGAAGCAAGAACAAGCCATTCAGTTTTGCAACAGTTGCTTTGAATGAAAGAATGGATCTGTTTAACCGCCTCTATAAACAAAAGATCACCTGCACGGTTATTGATAAAACAGACGACAAACAACAACCCCTCGGAACACGGATCGAATTATTCATACCTTATTATAGTATTGATCCGGATGCTTTATGAAAAAAACAGAACATGCCGTATCAGAAGCGCCACACCGCCATAAAAATATCTTTTCCTGTATCATAACACAAGGTATCTTCGGAACCATATGCAAAAGATCCGGGCAATTATTGTAGATGATGAACCTAACGCACGAAGAGCGTTACGTGGATTACTGGAAGAAAACTTTAGCCAGGTAGAGATCTTATCCGATTGTAAAAATGTACCCGAAGCAGTAAAAGCCATCAATAAACACAAACCCGACCTGGTATTTCTTGATATTGCCATGCCCGGTTACAGCGGTTTTGAACTGCTTGATTTTTTTGATGAACAGCATATCGGTTTCCGGATCATTTTTGTTACGGCATACAGCGAACATTCGCTGCGTGCATTTGAAACATCTGCAGTGGATTATATTCTAAAACCGGTTCGCCTCGAACACATGACACGTGCTTTAAAAAAACTAAGCTTTGAAGAACCGGTAAATGACAATACGCAGTATAAAGTTTTAAAGGAGAATTTTTCAAATCAGGCAGACAAAAAGATAGTGTTGCAAACCGCCGAAACAATATTTGTTGTGCGTATGGAAGACATTATTTACATGCAGGCCGAAGGAAGTTATACGCGTATCTACACCACATCGCATGGTGTACTTACGATCACCAAAAAAACTGATCGATTTTGAATACCTCGAAAACATCGGCCCGTTTTTCAGAACGCACCGCAGTTATATTGTAAACCTGAACCATATTAAAAAAGTAGACAAGAAAGATTTTATACTCATCATGAATAATGATGCAGAAGTATACCTCGCGCAGGATAAAAAAAATCAATTGCTGGAAAAGATCATTAAATAAAACCCTCTTTGCGAACCTCTGCGAAAAACGCTGTGTTCTTTGCGGTTACAATTCGCGGCTTTTAACCGCAGAGTTTGCAAAGAAATACACGCAAAGTCCGTGCAAAGACAGCTTCTACAACACCCACTCAACCTCACCAAAACGAAAACTGTTCTTCATTCCATCAGCCACATTCAATTCTCCTTCGGCAGAAACAAAATCAATGGTACAATCAAAAACAACATCATCCATTTTTAATCTAACCCGTTCGCCACGTTTATACAGATAGTTGTTATAATAAGTAAGCAATTCCTCCATCCTGCCATTCTTTAACTGTTGGTATCTAAGTTCCAGCCGGCCGCAAATTTCTTTTGCAACTGTAATCGTGTCAAGATCTTTTCCTGTAACCTGTTTAAGCGAAACAGGATTTTTTAATGCTTCCGGAAAAACAACCTGGTTCACATTCATTCCAATTCCTGCAACAGAACCTTCCCATTTGTTGCCTCTTATGATGCTTTCAATCAAAATACCCCCTGCCTTTCTGTCACGCCAGTAAATATCATTGGGCCATTTTATAAAAGTTTCACCGGATGCATATTTATTAAAAACATCATGGCAGGCAAGCGCCACCACCACACTTAACGGAAATTGATTGGCGGGTGAAAGGAAAGAACAGTCCATTATAACCGACAATGCTATGTTACTACCGGTTTCATCCAGCCAGCTTTTGCCGCGCTGCCCCTTTCCTGCTGTTTGGTGATGCGCAAAAAAGGCGGCGCCATGTGCAGCCAAATTAGCCTGTAAGCGCTCCATGGCATAGATGTTGGTACTTTCCACCACAGCTAATTCTGTGAAAGGGTCGCCAATAGTACTTTTCGCATCTGAGGGTAGCAAAGAATTAGTATTTTTGACGAAGTTAACACAGTGGGCCCGATGGTTCGCGGATACAGGCAAACTGTTTGATCCGGAACAATGAGGCAGAAAAAATTAATCATTATAAATCCATTCGATTATTGGAACCTCTTTCTGTTTTACAAAGCCGTGAAAAAAGCAAGATCACGAGGCTGAACCGCAATTCAAAGATCTTCAAAACGATCATCAAAGCTATACAGGATAAAAAAGGAGAGAACATCATCAGTCTCGACCTTCGGAAAATACCGGAAGCCTCTGCTGATTTTTTTATCGTATGTGAAGCATCCAGTACCACGCAGGTAAAAGCTATCTGCGATTTTATAGAACATGAAGTGAAAGAGAAATGCGACGAAGCGCCTTACAAACATGAAGGCCGCACAGCATTGCAATGGGTTCTGATCGATTATATAAATGTGGTGGTTCATGTGATGCACCCTGAAGCCAGGAATTTTTATAAACTGGAAGAAATGTGGAGCGATGCAGAATCACAGATGCATGATTGAACAGAATTAAAATATAGGGGCCAGTTATTCGTTTACAAATAGAAACAGTATTTATTACAGGGGAAAAAAGAATATGTTACCAGAAAATAAAAATCCAAAGTTGAGCGGACCGGATAAAAATGACAGCCCACGCAAAGGGCCTAAATTCAGTATTTATTGGATCTATGTAATTATTGCAGCAGGTTTGTTATTTGCCCAGGTCTATAAAGGAGCGCCAGACACAACCAAAACATGGGAGCAGGAATTTAAACAGAAAATGTTGCTGCAGGGAGATGTTGAAAGGCTCGACCTCGTAAAAAATAAAGACCTCGTAAGGGTTTATATTAAGGCCGACAGCATCTATAAGAAATTCTATGGTGATAAATTAAAAACAACACTTACTAAAGACAAAGTAAAGAATGTTCCGCTCTTTGATTTTGAAGTAAATGATATCAAGAGTTTTCAGGACAGGCTGACCGAGATCTACAAGAGCAATCCAACAGTTGAAGAAGTACCATCAAAAGTTATCACCGAAGGCGATTGGTTCGGCCCTTTTGCCAATATCCTGTTACCTATTATCCTGATCGTTTTTGCATGGATCTTATTGATGCGTAAAATGGGCGGCCAGGGCGGCGCAGGCGGCCCCGGCGGTATTTTCAGTATCGGTAAATCAAAAGCCACTTTGTTTGATAAAGGAGCAAAAGTAAACATCACTTTTGCAGATGTTGCAGGTTTGGATGAGGCCAAAGTGGAAGTGATGGAGATCGTTGACTTTCTCAAAAATCCCAAAAAATATACAGCGCTCGGTGGCAAGATCCCCAAGGGCGCATTGTTGATCGGCCCTCCGGGCACAGGTAAAACCCTGCTCGCAAAAGCGATGGCGGGTGAAGCACAGGTTCCTTTCTTTAGCCTGAGCGGAAGCGATTTTGTTGAGATGTTTGTGGGTGTAGGCGCAAGCCGCGTACGCGACCTGTTTAAACAGGCACGCGAAAAAGCGCCATGTATCATTTTTATAGACGAGATAGATGCCATCGGCCGCGCACGCGGGCGTAACGCCATCATGAGCAATGATGAAAGAGAAAATACATTGAACCAGTTGCTTGTTGAGATGGATGGTTTTGGCGGAGATACCGGCATCATTATCCTGGCAGCAACCAACAGGCCGGATGTATTGGATACGGCATTATTGCGCCCGGGACGTTTCGACCGCCAGATCTCAATTGATAAACCGGATGTAAAAGGCCGCGAAACAATTTTCAAAGTGCATTTGTTGCCGATCAAGATCTCAGCAGCGCTTGACCTGCACAGGCTCGCGGAACAAACTCCGGGTTTTGCAGGAGCGGATATCGCGAATGTTTGTAATGAAGCGGCATTGATCGCGGCACGCAAAGGAAAAGAATCTGTTGAAATGATCGATTTCCAGGATGCGATAGACAGAGTGATCGGCGGGCTTGAAAAGAAAAACAAGATCATCGCGCCACACGAAAAATCCATCATCGCATACCACGAAGCCGGCCATGCAGTTTGCGGATGGTTCCTTGAACACGCCTACCCGCTATTAAAAGTAACCATCGTGCCGCGCGGAACCGCCGCATTGGGTTATGCGCAGTACACACCAACAGAACAATACTTATATAACACGGATCAGTTGATGGATCAGATCTGTATGACACTCGGCGGCCGTGCAGCAGAAGAAATTTTCTTTGGCAAAATATCAACCGGTGCAGCAAACGACCTGCAGCAGATAACCAAGATCGCGTACAGCATGGTTACGGCGTATGGCATGAACAAAAAAGTGGGTAATGTAAGTTTCTATGATCCGACTCAGGAAAACACTTTCACTAAACCATTCAGCGAAGAAACAGGAAAGATCATTGATGAAGAAGTAAGAGGCATCATTGATGAAGCATATGAACGCACACTGAAATTATTAACTGAACGAAAAAATGAAGTGGAAGTCCTTGCAAAAGAATTATTGGATAAAGAAGTATTACACAAAAGCGATGTGGAACTATTGATAGGCAAACGCCCGTTCGAAGAAAAAAAATTAGTAGAGATAGAACCTGAACCGGCCGGAGGCGAACATCCTACCGGGCAGGATATTTCAAGAGATATCAGTAAGCCTGATACAAATACAGAACCATCTACTATCGGATAATGGCAAATACAGCAAGAGAAAATATACTGGCTAAAATAAAACAGGCACTGGGCAAACCAGTGCCTGTTCCTTTTCCGGCCAGCGAGAACAATGAAAGTGTTTTTGTCCCGTCGCAACAGGAACTGGAAATTGAATTTGCAGAAAACTTCACTAAGCTTGAAGGGCGCTTTTCTTTTTGCGCAAGCGAAAAAGAACTGGTTGAGCAATTGCAGATATTGATCGCTGTTCGCAAGTGGACTAAGATCTACGCACGCGAAACAATCTTACAAAACAAATTGGCAGAGCAGGGTTTTGCACAGCAATATGCAGACGATGTTGCTACCTGCGATGCTGCCATTACCGGATGCGAAGCGCTTATTGCACGAACAGGAAGCATGGTAATGAGCAGTGCGCAACAAAGCGGGAGAACAGTAAGTGTGTATGCACCGGTGCATATCTGTATCGCTTACACACACCAGCTTGTGTATGATATCAGCGAAGGATTACAACAGTTGCGCGAGAGTTACGGACAAAAATTTCCTTCCATGGTTACACTTGCAACAGGCCCGAGCCGCACGGCCGATATTGAAAAAACATTGGTAGTAGGCGTGCATGGCCCCAAAGAAGTGTTTTGTTTTTTAGTAGACAGCTAAATCCAATCTTCAACAACATGGAACAGATATTTGTATATGGCTCATTGCGCAGCGGGTTTCACCATCCTGCGTATGAATACATCAGCCGCTATTTTACTTTGGTAACAGATGGAAAAATAAAAGGAAGCCTGTATGATATGGGCGGTTATCCTGCAGCAGTGCCAACGGAGAAAGATGTTTTTATTGTTGGA